>ONWY01000094.1 GCA_900321665.1 uncultured Eubacteriales bacterium | reverse complement strand
CAGAACGAGGAATGCCTCGAGGCGAGTCACAGCTACGCCGAGGCCGAGCAGGCCTCTCGCCGGGCGTTACGCAAGAAGGAGTCAGCGTATCGTGAGCAGGAGGAGGCACGCGTTCGTCTGGGCGGTGCTGCCGAAGCCCTCGCCTCGGCTCAACGCGAGCGTGATGCCGTTCGTGACCTTCGCGAGCGTCTTGCGGCTTTGGGCGTGCAACCCGAGTCGACGGTCGCATCCGATGCGGCGTGCAGCTCCGCAGAACTTCGAGCAGCGGTGCAGTCGCTTGAGAACATCGTGCGCGAGCGACAGCGCAACATTTCCGAGCTGCAAGACGAGCTCGCGCAGTATAAGGAGCAAATTCGCGCCCTTCACTTTGCCGAGGAAACGGAAAAAAAGCTGTTAAAAGAAGCGGAGAAGCTATCCAAAATGTCATCCTCCTCGCAGGATGCGTATGTGGTCAGGAATTATCTCGATACCGTGCTTTCGCTGCCTTGGCACACCTACTCGAAGGATAACCTGAATATCAAGAAGGCGAAAAAGGTCTTAGACCGCGACCACTACGGCATTGAGAAGGTTAAGGACAGGATATTGGAAATCATTGCCGTCAGACAAATCAAGCCCGATATCAGCGGGCAGATTATCTGCTTGGCAGGTCCTCCGGGTGTCGGTAAGACAAGCGTTGCCAAATCCCTCGCGGAAGCGATGGGCAGGAAATATGTGCGCATTTCGCTCGGCGGTGTGCATGATGAGGCGGAAATCAGAGGCCACAGGCGCACCTATATCGGCGCGATGCAGGGGAAAATTATCTCCGCAATCAAAACCGCGGGCACCTCTAATCCGCTGATGCTGTTTGATGAAATCGATAAGCTCGGCTCTGATTACAAGGGCGACCCGTCCTCCGCGATGCTCGAGGTGCTTGACAGCGAGCAAAACAGCGCTTTTATGGATAATTTTATTGATATTCCTTATGATTTGTCGAAGGTGTTTTTTATCACCACTGCCAATGATGTTTCGGCAATCCCCGCGCCTTTGTATGACAGGATGGAGGTAATAGAGCTTTCCTCCTATACCCAAGCCGAAAAGCTGCAAATTGCCAAGAAGCACTTGGTGCGCAAGCAGCTGCAGCGCCACGGCTTGAGCGCAAAGCAGGTGCATATCGGTGATGATGTGCTCGAAATCCTGATTGAAAAATACACCGCCGAAGCCGGCGTGCGCGAGCTGGAGCGAACCATCGGCACGCTGATGCGCAAGGCGGCAAGAGAGATTGTGGAGGGCGGCAAAAAGCGCGTCAATTTCACTTCTTCCAATATCAAAACCTACCTCGGTACGCCGAAATATAAAAAAGAGCTGCTGTTGCCGACCGACAGTGTCGGCATTGTCAACGGGCTTGCGTGGACCAGTGTCGGCGGTAAGATGTTGAAGGTGGAAGTGAATGTGCTCGAGGGCAGCGGTAAGGTGGAATTTACCGGCTCCTTGGGCGATGTGATGAAGGAGTCTTGCGCAGCGGCAGTCAGCTTCATTCGCAGCATCGGCGCGCAATATGCGCTCGATACCGATTTTTATAAAACAAAAGATATCCATATTCATTTTCCCGCCGGTGCTACCCCGAAGGATGGCCCGAGCGCCGGTATCGCCATTGCAACCGCGGTGCTTTCCGCGCTGAGCGGTGCACCGGTGAAAAGGGATATTGCCATGACAGGCGAAATCAGCTTGAAGGGCAGGGTGCTGCCCATCGGCGGCTTGCGTGAGAAGGCGATGGGCGCCTACCTTGCGGGGGTGAAAAAGGTGCTCGTTCCTGCCGACAATGTGCCGGATTTGGATGATGTGGATGATGTAGTAAAAGAAAGTGTAGAGTTTGTCAGTGTCGGCAATCTTTACGAAGTGTTTGAGCAGGCGTTCGCGGATGTGCCCGAAAAGGCGCGGCAGGAAGCCCCTGTCATCGCGCAAAAGCGCGGCGAGAGAGCGGCGCTCAGGCAGTAAGCGCAAGGTGAAACGGAGAAAGCAGGCATGAACTTAAATCATATTGAATACGAGCGCTCCTTCGGTACAGCGGCGCAATTAGAGGAGAGCACCTGCCCTGAAATTGTCTTTTCGGGGCGCTCGAATGTCGGCAAATCCTCGCTGATTAACAAGGTTTTTAACCGCAAAAATTTAGCGCGCGTTTCCTCTGTGCCGGGTAAGACCGTTACGATTAATTTCTTCAAATGCGAGCAGGTGCGCTTTGTGGATTTGCCGGGCTACGGCTATGCCAAGCGCTCGGCGGGCGAAATCAAGCGCTGGGGCGATATGATTGAAGCCTATTTTGCGCAGGAAAGGCAGATTGCGCTTGTTTTTCAACTCATTGATTTTCGGCGCAAGGCAAGCGGTGAGGATATTCAAATGCTCGATTTTCTCTCGCAAAAGGGCATTCCGTTTGTGATTGTGTTCACTAAGTGCGATAAGCTCAACAAAACCCAAACCCTTGAGAGAATGGAGCAAATCGGCGAGGAATTGGCGGCTTACGATGCCGAAGCCGTGCTGTTTTCCGCGCTCTCCGGGCAGGGCGTGGCAGAGGTGCGCGAAATGATAGAAAACACCGTGGAGAAGGCAAATGTATAACCGATTGGCAGCGTTTTACGATGCGTTTACCGAAAATGTGGATTATGCCGCAAGGGCGCGCTATTTTGATACCTTGATTGAGCGCTTCGGCAAGGGCAAGGGTATCTTGCTCGATTTAGCCTGCGGTACCGGCTCGCTGAGCTTTGAAATGGAGCAGCGCGGCTACGATGTTATCGGTGTCGATAACAGCGAGCAGATGCTCGATGCGGCGCTTGAAAAGAAGCTCGCGCGCGGGTCTGATATTATGTTTTTGGGGCAGGATATGCAGGCGCTCGATTTATTCGGCACGATTACCGCGTGTATCTGTGCGCTCGATTCGCTCAACCACCTGCCGGAATACCGGCAGCTGTTGCGCACCTTCCAAAGGGTGTCGCTGTTTACGGAGCCGGGCGGCGTGTTTATTTTTGATGTCAATACCGCTTATAAGCACACCAAGGTGTTGGGCAACAATGCCTATATTTATGAAAATGAAGCGTGCTTTCTCGCGTGGCAAAACGAGGTTTGTGAAGATAAAAGTGTCAACATCTACCTCGATTTTTTCACCGAGGAAAATGGTGTTTATGTGCGCGAGAGCGAGAGCTTTACGGAGTATTATTACAGCGATGCGCAGCTGCAGGAAGCGCTGCACGAAGCCGGCTTTGTGCTGTGCGCGGTGTATGATGATTTAAGCTTTGAAGCACCCGGCGCGCAAAGCGAGAGGAAAGTATTTATCGCAAAAAAGCTTTGAGAGTGAGTTATTTATGGGAAAGATAGTCAGATGTATTACAAAAGACGGCGCCATTGTGATGATGGCTGCCGATACGACCGATATTGTCAACCGCGCCGAGCAGATTCACGGTACCTCGGCAGTGACCACCGCGGCACTCGGCAGGCTCTTGACTGCCTGCTCCTTGATGGGGCAATCCTTAAAAGGGAAGGATGAGAGTATTTCGCTGCAGGTGAAGGGCGGCGGCCCCGCCGGCACGGTGGTGGCGGTTGCCGATTGGCACGGCAATGTGCGCGGCTATATTGATACACCGGTTGTCGAATTGCCGCTCAATGCGCGCGGAAAGCTCGATGTCGGCGGTGCAGTGGGCAAAAACGGCAATTTATATGTCATCAAGGATTTGGGGCTCAAGGAACCGTATATCGGGCAGGTACCGCTGGTCAGCGGCGAGATAGCGGAGGATGTGACCGCTTACTTTGCCACCAGCGAGCAAATCCCGACTGTCTGCGCGCTCGGCGTGCTGGTCAACCCCGACTTGTCCTGCAAGGCGGCAGGCGGCTTTATGATTCAACTGCTGCCCTTTGCGGCGGAGGAGGATATTGCGTTTGTGGAACAAGCGGTTGAAAAGCTCGAGAATGTCAGTGCAATGATTGATAAGGGCATGACACCTGAGGAAATTTGCCGCCATGTTTTGCGCGGCAGGGAGACCGAGGTGCTCGATGAGAGCGATTGTGCCTATGTGTGCAACTGCTCGCGCGAGCGCATTGAGCGCGCGCTCATTTCCACCGGCGAAGCCACCCTCAGGGAGCTTGCGCGCGAGGGCAAGCGCGAAGAGGTCAATTGCCAATTTTGCGATAAAAAGTATTATTTTGAAAAAGAGGATTTTGAGAAGCTCCTCGCACAGTGCCGGCAATAAAAAAGCCGCGTTTTGTCGCTGCGTGCTATTATTAATTATTATAAGAGAGCAAAAATTAAAAAATTAAAAAAATATCAAAAAAAGTGTTGACAAAATGCAATAAATAGTGTATATTAATATCCGTCGCTGATGACCAATCATAGCGACAGGGAGATGGGGGAGCATAGCTCAGCTGGGAGAGCACCTGCCTTACAAGCAGGGGGTCACAGGTTCGAACCCTGTTGTTCCCACCATGAAAAATATGGCCCGGTAGTTCAGCTGGTTAGAACGCCAGCCTGTCACGCTGGAGGTCGTCGGTTCGAGCCCGATCCGGGTCGCCATATTTTTGCCTCTGTAGCTCAGTTGGTAGAGCAGCGGACTGAAAATCCGCGTGTCGCTGGTTCGATTCCGGCCGGAGGCACCATTATATGCGGATGTAGCTCATCTGGTAGAGCGCCACCTTGCCAAGGTGGAGGTAGCGGGTTCGAGCCCCGTCATCCGCTCCAATTTAGGGAAGTTAATCATGGTTTAACTTCCCTTTTTTAAAGAGAATAGGGCAACATAGCCAAGGGGTAAGGCACGAGTCTGCAAAACTCTGATTCCCCGGTTCAAATCCGGGTGTTGCCTCCAGAAAAAACCTCGCCAAGGGCGAGGTTTTTTCAATTAAATCCACCTCGCGGTGGGTGAAATATTCGTGAATATCATCGCTGAAAGCGATTAATCCACGAATATGAAATCACTGCGTGATGAAATCCGCCAAGGCGGATGGTGGATTTGATTTCATCCAAAATGTGTGCATTTTGGATTTCATCGGGCAAAGCCCGATTTCATCTTTTGCTTCGCAAAGGATTTCATTGGATATATTTACATTATGTAATTAAAATGAGGTGATTTGATGAAAGAGAATATATTGGTCGATTTATCTATGCAGTTTTCTATTAATATAGTTAAGTTATGTGAAAGCATAAAAGGGCATTACTCAATTATCAATCAATTAGAACGTTCCTCAACTTCCATTGGCGCTAATATCAGGGAAGCTAATTATGCGCACAGCAAAGCTGATTTTATTGCCAAACTTCAAATATCCCTCAAAGAGTGCTTTGAAAGTGAGTATTGGTTAGAATTGATGTATAAATCCGATATTATAGATGAAACCTCTGCATTGCAGTTAATTCACGATTGCGGAGTGATTACAAAAGTCCTTATTTCCTCCATCAAAACCGCAAAGGCAAATCAATAACCCTCCCGGTAAAATTTGCCGCTTCCTGTGCGGCTCCCAAACACGACTTTTTTTGCACCCTGTCTCGGCACAGGGTGCATTTTTATAATAAGTTGATTCCAATTATTGAAAATGCATGCAAACTGTGCTACAATAAAACTGCCAAATAATTATACAAATGAATACTTTTTATTTTTAGCACCAATAAATAGTAGTGTACTTTTTATTTATATAAAAATGTATGCTCTATATTAATGCTACTATTTTGGTGCGCATTTGTATAATTGTTTGGCGACAGTTGGAGCAACGTTTTTTGGGCGTACAGCTTCGGCTGTGCGCCTTTTTTAATATTTTTACTATATTTTTAAAGAGTTTTACACTTGGTATTGACTTTCTAAGTGTATTTATTATCATGAAAAATAAAAAAGTGAAAGGAGCGATTGACAATGAAAAGTAAAAAAGTTATCTCTTTAATATTATCTGCCCTGTTGTTGTGCGGTACCGTTTCCGCTTCGTTTGAGAGCATTGCGGCAAAGGCTGTTTCTGCCGATTCCTTTGCTGAGGCTGTAGCGGAACTGACCGAAGAGGAAAGCCGGGAAGG
>ONWY01000008.1 GCA_900321665.1 uncultured Eubacteriales bacterium | reverse complement strand
CCAAGTCGGAATTATAGCGCTCAATCATGGTTGAGTAGCTGATAGAGCCGTCGTTGGCATGGGGCATTTCGCTGAGCAGGTAGTAGCGCACGGCATCTACCCCGAAGAGCTTCACGAGCTCATCGGCATAAATCACATTGCCCTTGGATTTGCTCATCTTATCCTCGCCAAAGAGCAGCCAAGGGTGACCGTAAACCTGCTTTGGCAGCGGCTCGCCGAGCGCCATGAGCATAATCGGCCAATAAATGGTGTGGAAGCGCACGATATCCTTACCGATAATGTGCGCATCTGCCGGCCAATACTTTTTGTATTGCTCGCTCGAGCCGTCGGGGTCGTAGCCGATGGCGGTGATGTAGTTGGAAAGCGCATCAATCCACACATAAATCACATGCTTATCATCAAAGGTGACGGGGATACCCCATTTAAACGAGGTTCTTGATACGCACAAATCCTCCAAACCCGGCTTGATAAAGTTGTTGAGCATCTCCTTTTTGCGCGCCTCGGGGTAGATGAAATTATCATTTTTTTCAATAAATTCCTCGAGCTGCTTTTGGTACTTGGAAAGGCGCAGGAAATAGGCCTCCTCCTTGGCGGGCTTCACCTCTCTGCCGCAGTCGGGGCACTTGCCGTCTACCAACTGCGATTGGGTCCAGAAGCTCTCGCACGGGGTGCAATACATCCCTTCGTACTCGCCCTTGTAGATATCGCCCTGCTCGTAGAGCTTTTTGAATATCTTTTGCACCACCTTTTCGTGGTAATCATCGGTAGTGCGGATAAATTTATCATAGGTGGTATTTAACAGGTCGCAGATGGCTCTGATTTCGCCTGCTACCTTGTCGACATGCTCTTTGGGGGTGATGCCTTCGGCTTTGGCGATTTCCTCAATCTTTTGACCGTGCTCATCGGTACCGGTTAAAAAGAAAACATCATAACCCTGCATTCGCTTATACCTCGCGATGGCATCGGTTAAAACAATTTCATAGCTGTTGCCGATGTGAGGCTTGCGCGAAGTGTACGCAATTGCAGTCGTGATATAAAACTTGCCTTTGTTCATTGTGTTTTCTTCCTTTCTATTGATTTTACATTTCAAAATATAATTATACTTGATTTTTTCTATTTATTCAATACTTATTTATATTATATAATTTTAGTTGTAATTTATAAAGCGATGTGATAAAATAAATACATCTATGTAGATTTTTATTGAAATTGGGAGGTTCTTTATGGGAGTCAACTATTCCGTACCTGTGCTCATCATCGCAGCTGTGTTTTGGGTAGCAGAGTGCATTGCATTTCCGATTTTTATTAAAGCCCAGTGGCCGAAAAAGTGCGTCAAGAGCTTTTGTTGGAAAATGATTTCCGCTTCGCTGTTTGTCGGCTACGGTGTCTTTGCCTTTTTTGCGGCAAAAAACGCGTGGGGCAATCGCTTTTTTGAAACCTTTGCGCGCGATATGGTAATCGGCTTGTGCTTCGGCTGGCTCGGCGATTTGCTGCTGCACCTGACCGCGCTTTCCAAAAATCCGGGCAAGGTATTTACCGGCGCTGCCTTTGTCAGCGGTCTGGTTGCCTTCTTAGTCGGTCATATTTTCTATGTGATTGCCTACATCGAGGGCATCAAAGCTGTCGGGCACGGGAGCAAAACGACCTGGATTACCATTGTCGTGGAGGTCGTTATTTTGCTGATTGCTTTTGTGGCGGCAAAGTTTGTGGTCAAGCTGAAGCTCGGTATTGCGGCGGTTCCCGTTGCGCTGTATGCGGCAACCATCAGCACCATGCTGGTGAGCGCAATTACCTTGGCGATTTACACGGCGAAGTATTCCGTACTGCTCAGCATCGTGCTTGCCATCGGCGCGATTTTATTTGTGGTAAGCGACGGTACGCTTGTATTCTGCTTATTCGGGAATGAAAAAGCAAAAAATTCTTACAAATTAAAGGTTGTAAATTTGACCACCTACTTTATCGGTCAAATGATGCTCGCGAGCACGATTTTGCTTTGCGGCTACATGGTTATTTATATTGCATAAAGAAAAGGAACACTAAAAAATGGCAAATCTTGAAAAAAGCTATTCCCCCAAAGCGGTGGAAGATAAAAATTATCAATTTTGGGTAGAAAGAGGATATTTTGACGGGCAGATTAAAGCGGATGCACCGGCATATTCCATTGTGATGCCGCCTCCGAATATTACGGGGCAGCTGCATATGGGGCATGCGCTCGATAATACCTTTCAGGATATTTTGATTCGCTATAAAAGAATGCAGGGCTTCGGCACCCTTTGGGTGCCCGGCACCGACCACGCCTCCATTGCAACCGAAGCCAAGATTGTGGCAGCAATGAAGGAGGAAGGGCTGAGCAAAGAGGATATCGGCAGAGAAAAATTCCTCGAGCGCGCGTGGGATTGGCGCCGCCAATACGGCACAAGGATTGTGACCCAGCTCAAAAAGATGGGCTCCTCCTGCGATTGGAAGCGAGAGCGCTTTACAATGGATGAGGGCTGCTCGGCAGCGGTGCGCAAGGTCTTTGTGGATTTGTACAAAAAGGGCTTGATTTACCGCGGCGAGCGCATCATCAATTGGTGCCCGCATTGTTGCACCTCGATTTCGGATGCCGAGGTGGAGTACGAGGAGCAGGACGGCTCCTTCTGGCACCTGCGCTACCCGTTTGCAGACGGCTCGGGTTATGTGGAGCTTGCTACCACCAGACCCGAAACCATGCTCGGTGATACCGCCGTTGCGGTGCACCCCGAGGATGAAAGATATAAAGACAAGGTAGGTAAGATGTTAGTTTTACCGCTCGTCGGCAAGGAAATTCCGCTGATTGCCGATGAGTATGTAGACATGGAATTCGGTACCGGTGTGGTTAAAATCACCCCGGCGCATGACCCGAATGACTACGAGGTCGGCTTGCGCCACGGGCTGGATGTCATTACCGTTACGACGGAAGACGGGCATATGAACGACCAAGCCGGCAAGTACGAGGGCTTATCGCTCGCGGCATGCCGCAAAGCCGTGGTGGCGGATTTGGAAAAAGAGGGGTACCTGGTGAAGGTGGAGCCGCTCAAGCACAATGTCGGCACCTGCTACCGCTGCCACACCGCAGTAGAACCGCGCGTTTCCAAGCAGTGGTTTGTGAAAATGGAGCCGCTTGCAAAGCCTGCCATTCAAGCTGTGCGCGAGGGCGAAATCAAGTTTGTGCCCGAGAGATTTTCAAAGATTTATTTCCATTGGATGGAGAATATTAAGGATTGGTGTATTTCTCGCCAGCTGTGGTGGGGGCACCAAATTCCCGCCTGGTACTGCCCGGATTGCGGCGAGGTGGTGGTTGATTATGAGGACCCGACCGCTTGCCCGCACTGCGGCAGCAAAAAGCTGAACAGAGACCCCGATACCTTAGATACCTGGTTCTCCTCCGCACTGTGGCCGTTTTCGACCATGGGTTGGCCGGAGAAAACACCCGAGCTTGAGTATTTCTTCCCGACCGATGTGCTTGTAACAGGGTATGATATTATCTTCTTCTGGGTGGCGAGGATGATTTTCTCCTCCATTGCCTACACCGGCAAGATTCCGTTCCACACCGTGTTTATCCACGGCATTGTGCGCGATGCACAGGGCAGAAAGATGTCGAAAAGCCTGGGCAACGGTATTGACCCGCTGAAGGTCATCGAAGAGCACGGTGCCGATGCACTGCGCTTCACTCTGGCAACCGGCAACAGCCCCGGCAACGATATGCGCTTCAGCGAGGAAAAAATCACGGCATCCTCCAATTTTGCCAACAAGATTTGGAACGCCGCGCGCTTTATCAATATGAATTGCGAAGGCAAACCGATTGACCACAAAATTCCTGAGGAGCTTGCCTTAGAGGATAAGTGGATTCTCTCGAAGTTTAACACCCTCGCCAAAGAGGTCTCCGAGAATTTGGATAAATACGAGCTCGGCGTGGCAGTCAGCAAGCTGTATGACTTTATTTGGGATTACCTGTGCGATTGGTATATCGAGCTTGCAAAGATTCGCTTTAATGCCGATGAAAAGAGCGCCAAAACCGTGCGCGAGGTTATCATTTTTGTGATGAGCGAAACGATGAAGCTGTTGCACCCGTTTATGCCCTTTATCACGGAGGAAATCTGGCAGACCATGTCCGATGAGTGCGAGAGCATTATGATTTCCAAGTGGCCCGAGTACCAAGACTCGCTCCACTTCCCCGAGGCAGAAGCGGAGATGGGCAGAATCATTAAAGCCATTCGCGCGGTGAGAGCGAGAAGGAATGAAATGAATGTGCCGCCTTCAAAGAAGGCAAAGGTTTGCATCGCCAGCGAGTATGCGGCTACCTTTAACACTGCGATTCCCTTTATGCAGCGCCTTGCAAGCGCAAGCGAGGTGGAGGTCGCGGAAAGCTTTGATATGCCCGGTGCCGTGCAGATTGTGACCGATGATGCCACCATTTATATCCCGCTTGCAGAGCTGATAGACTTTGCAGCGGAGAGAAAGCGCCTGGAGAAGGAAAAGGAGCTTGCGGAAAAGAAGCTTGCGCAAATCAATGCCAAGCTGTCCAATGAAGGCTTCCTTTCCAAAGCACCCGAAAAGGTCGTTGAGGGCGTGAATGCAGACAAAAAGGTCATGGAAGAAAAGATTGCCAATATTAATAAGAGCATTGAGAATTTAGGCTGATGAATTACCAACAAGCAATTGCAAAAATTCATTCATTTGATAAATTCGGCACCCGTTTAGGACTTGAACGGGTGTCTGCTTTATTGTGCGCGCTCGGCAACCCGCACAAGCGCCTGCGCTGTATCCACATCGCGGGCACCAACGGCAAAGGCTCCGTAAGCAAAATGCTCAGCGAGATTTTTGCGGCGCAGGGGCAAAAGGTCGGGCTGTATACCTCGCCCTATGTGACCGACTTTCGCGAGCGTATTCAGCTTGGCGGCGAGATGATATCCGAGGAGGATTTGGCATATTATGCCGAAAAGGTCTTTGCCGCGGTGGCGACAATGGAGCAAACACCGACCGAGTTTGAGATTATCACGGCGCTTGCGTTTTTGTACTTTGCCCAAAAGCAGTGCGATTTGGTGGTGCTTGAGGTAGGGCTCGGCGGCATTTACGATGCCACCAATGTGATTGATACACCGCTTGCAAGTGTTATCACTTCCATTGCGCTTGACCACACCGAGTACCTCGGCGATACGCTCGCCTCGGTTGCTGCCAATAAGGCGGGCATTATTAAGCCCGGCGGCAATACTGTTTTGGCATTCGGGCAGGCACCGGAGGTGGTCGCGCTGATTGAGCGCGTGGCGGCAGAAAAAAACAACCGCTTTATCGAGTGCCGCAACGAAACAGGCAGCTACAACGGCAAAGCATTTTTTTACAAAGAGAAGCTGTACGAGCTCTCGATGCTCGGCTTTCACCAATTGCAAAACGCGGTCACGGCAATCGAGACCGCAAAGCTCTTGGGTGCAAGCGATGCAGCTATCTTTAAAGGCATTAAAGCCGCGCGCATGCCCGCGCGCATGGAGCTTGTCTCCCGCGCACCCGATGTGATTATTGACGGTGCGCATAACCTCGCCGGGGTGGAAACCCTTTGTAAAACCGTGCGCCATTTCTTTGCAGATAAAAAAATCATTGCCGTTTGCGCAATGATGGCGGATAAGCAGTGGCGCGAAAGCGTGCTCGCGATAGAGAGCATTGCCGATACAATGGTGGCAACACGCGCTTCAAACCCGCGCTCGCTCGAGGCGGGACAGCTCGGCAGCTACCTGCACTGCCCGCACTTTGAGGATGCGCGGCAGGCATATGAATATGCCAAAAGCCTTGCGGGAGAAGATAGCCTGATTCTTGTTTGCGGTTCGCTCTACCTTGCGGGAGATTTGCGCAATTATATTTGCGACTCGACACAATAAAACAAATTATCATTCTCCACGGCGGTATCATTGAGGTGATACCGCTGTTTTTTATACCCGAAAAGCGGTATCGGATGTTTGTTTGCGGAATATGAAAAAGGGTGAGGCACGCGCTGTAAAAGCAAGTGCCTTTAGAAAGGAGCAGCACCATGCCGGTGAGAATAGAGAAAAATAAGAATTTAACGACTGCCTTTCTCTCGGGGGAGATAGACCACCATTCCTCGGCTTTTTTGCGCGAGGAGATTGACAAGGCGGTAAATGTGGTGATGCCGCGCGAGCTGTGCTTGGATTTTATGCATGTCAGCTTTATGGATTCCTCGGGCATCGGGCTGGTGATGGGGCGCTACAAGCTGATGCATGCCATCGGCGGCAAGCTGAAGGTGCGCGGTGTGAACGCCTCCACGATGAAGGTGATGAAATTGGCAGGGCTTGATTTGCTGGCAAAAATAGATTGTAAAGGAGAGGAACGATGAAAGCACTCAATGAAATGAAGCTGACCTTGGAGAGCCGCTCGGTCAACGAGGGCTATGCGCGCGTGGCAGTCAGTGCCTTTGTGGCAAGCCTCGACCCGACGGTGGAGGAGCTAAGCGATATTAAAACCGCTGTCAGCGAGGCGGTCACCAACTGCATTGTGCACGGCTACCGGGATACCATGGGGCGCATTTACATATGGGTAGGCATCTTTGCGGATAACTCGGTGAAAATTCGCATTCGTGACCGCGGCTGCGGCATTGCGGATATTCGGCAGGCGATGGAGCCGCTGTACACCTCGCAACCGGATGAGCGCGCGGGGCTCGGCTTTGCGGTGATGCAGTCCTTTTGCGACAAGCTCACCGTGCGCTCCACACCGGGCAAAGGCACTACCGTGACACTGCTCAAAAAAATCGAGAGCAGGTCGCAGTGTTAGCCCGCGCGCAAAGAGAAGAAAGGATTCGGGAAAATATCAACCTTGTGCATGCGCTTGCCGCGCGCTTTAAAGGGCGCGGGATAGAGTATGATGATTTGTTTCAAGCGGGCTGTGTCGGGCTGATTAAGAGCGTGGATGGCTTTGATGAAAGCCGCGGCTTCGCCTTTTCCACTTATGCGGTGCCGGTAATTTTGGGAGAAATCAAGGGCTTGTTTCGCGCAGGGGGCGCTATCAAGCTCAGCCGCAGTATGAAGGAAAAGGGCATCTTGGCGCTCAAGCAGCGCGAGATGTTTATGAGCGAAAACGGGCGAGAGCCGAGTGTCGGCGAGCTTGCCGCTATTTTAAATATGAGCATAGAGGAAACGGCGGAGGTGCTCGCCTGCAATTTGCCGGTGATGTCGCTGACCGCGGAGGATGGCGAGGAATTGGATATCGGTGTGGTATCGCACCGGGAGAAAATTGAAGAAAGCCTCGCTTTGCGCCAGGCAATCGCCACGCTGCCGCCGGAGGAACAGGAGTTGATACGCTTGCGCTACTTTAAAGAGTACACACAAAGCAAAGCGGCACAGCAGCTCGGCATTTCACAAGTGCAGGTATCCAGAAAAGAAAAAAAGATTTTGCAAAAGCTGCGCGCGCTGTTGTAGCGCGTCGGGGCAGGCGATGCCGTTGTGAGCAATCCCAACAAATTTTTGATTTATATATTGCAATCATACTCATTATAATGTATAATAATTGAATACGCCGGCTTGCCGGCTTTTCAGTGTTAAAAAAACCAAAAAAGTTTGATGGGGATTACATGATGGAGAAAAAAAGAAATTCATTTGGCGGCTCGCTCGGCTTTGTGCTTGCCGCTGCCGGCAGTGCGGTCGGCCTCGGTAATATTTGGCGCTTCCCGTATCTCGCAGCGCGAGACGGCGGCGGTCTGTTTATCGTCATTTACATTATCTTAGCGCTGACATTTGGCTACACCTTGCTCTCGAGCGAAGTGGCAATCGGCAGAAAAACCAAGCAAAGCCCGCTGACTGCATATTCCAAGCTCGGCAAAAAGGGCTGGGGCTTCTTGGGTGTGCTTTCGTGCATTGTGCCGATGTTGATTTTGCCGTATTACTCCGCTATCGGCGGTTGGCTGTTAAAATATTTCGGCGTGTTTGTCACCGGCAAGGGTGTGGACGCGGCGGCAGACAGCTATTTTACCGATTTTATCACAGGTGCCGGTCAGCCGTTTGCCTGGCAACCGATTTTATTCCATGTGATTTTCTTCGCTTTGACTGCTTTTGTGGTCATTCGCGGTGTGAATAAAGGCATTGAGTCACTCTCAAAGGTGCTGATGCCGATTTTGCTTGTGATGGTTATCGGTATTGCCATCTTTTCGGTTACCATCAAGCATACCGATGCCGACGGTACCACCAGAACCGGCTTGCAGGGCTTGAAAATTCTCTTTGTGCCTTCCTTTGAGGGGTTGACTGTTAAGCAATTTTTCACCACGGTGATGGATGCCATGGGGCAGCTGTTTTTCAGCATCAGCGTGGCGATGGGTATTATGATTGCCTACGGCTCCTATGTGCCCGATGATGATAATCTTGACAAATCTGTCAGGCGCATTGAGCTGTTTGATACCGCTGTGGCGCTGCTCGCAGGCGTGATGATTATCCCGGCAGTCTTTGCCTTCATGGGCAAGGAGGGAATGGAAGCCTCGGGCCCGAGCTTGATGTTTGTCTCCCTGCCGAAGGTCTTTGCGCAAATGGGGCTTGCCGGTAATGTGGTCGGTGCAGTCTTTTTTGCCATGGTGATTTTTGCGGCGCTGACAAGCTCCATTTCCATTTTGGAGGCGGTGGTTTCCTCCTTTATGGATGCATTCGGCTGGTCGAGAAAGAAAGCCGTCATTGTCGAGGGTGCTATCGCTCTTGTGGGCGGTATCATTGTCTGCCTCGGTTACAACACGTTCTACTTCGAGCTGAAGCTGCCAAACGGCTCCACAGGGCAGATTTTGGATATTCTCGATTACATCTCCAACTCTGCGCTGATGCCGATTGTCGCGATTGCCACCTGTATCTTAATCGGTTGGTTCACCGGCCCGAAGATGATTATCGACGAGGTTGAAAAAAACGGTCACAAGATGACCAGAAAGCATATGTTTTATGTCATTGTCAAATTCCTTGCACCGGTTTTGATGTTTGTCCTGTTCTTAAAGAGCATCGGTGTGTTGACCATTATATAAAGCAGCGTGCAGTAAAAAAGCAAAATGATTCAAAAAACAGCACAAGGCGAGCGCCTGTGTGCTGTTTTTCTTATACTCTTTAAAATGAGAATGATACTGTTCTTTTTGCACTTATATTGCTTGATAGTCTGCTGTTTGCTCTGTTTTAGCAAAGTTGCTTTCCAAGAGAATGGTGGCGATGTCATCGAGATTTACCAAGCCGTCGCCGGTGATGTCCGCGGGGTTATCTGCTTCCTCTTTACCGTAAATACCCGCTTGTAAGGCGGCGGAAATATCGGCAATATCCGTGACACCGTCGGCATTAATATCGCCGTCTGCCAGCGCAGCCGCAATCAGCCGGGAAGGAATCTTTGCTGCAGATGAAGAGCCAAAACCGATGTTTTCAATCCGAAGCGGTAAAAGGGCTTTGCCGCTTATTTTCAGCGCATATTCACCGGCAGCAACAGCGGAGAAAACGAAATAAGCTGTTTGCCCTTTCTCTACCGTCTTTTCGCTGAGGACTGCACCGTTTTTGATAAGCTCGATTTTCAGCGCTTTATTCCTGCCCGCATTGTCAATTTCACTGAAAATGACATTTTGCCGGTGTATGAAGGTGTTTTCGCTGTTTTTATGAATAGCTTCACACCTTGTGCAAGAGTAATAATAGCGGGGAATGTCATCGGTAACGCCTGCAAGCGTTTCATCGCTTTCCACTGTTTGAGAAAAATCGTGACCTAAAGCGGGCAGTGTCTGTGTTTTGGTCGCGGTGCAGACGGTGCAGGTGTATTTTTCGCTTCCCGCTACCGTACAGCTCGGCGCTTTTTCGCTTGTGAGCGCAAAGCTGTGCGCCGCAGCACTGCTGCCGGTTTCGGTGCTGATGGAAAGGCAGGCGCCGATATCAATCGCCGATACTCTATCCATCACATAGGTGGCGCTCGAAGCATATTTATTGGCTCCCGATTCGTAAACAGAGAGTAAATACAGCTTGCTTCCGCTTTTGAGAGTGCATACGGATTCCATCAGGTTTGGCATGGTCAGCTTCTTAATATTTGTGTTTTTGTGCACAAATTTCCCGATTCCGCTCGCGATTTGTGTGCCGCCGCCTTCGCCGCTGTCGCTGCCCCATTCGCCTTGGTTTAGCTTGTAAAAGCGAAGTTCCGAGGAATTTTTTCTGCCGTATGACATCGAGCAGGCAAGATAGGTGTTTCCCGCTGTGTCTTTAAAAAATGCGGCTCCCTGTGTTTGGCAGGGCACGGTCATCACTTTTTTCAGCACAGGAGCGGATTTGTTACTAAAATCAATACCGAAAAAGTAGGACTCTCCGCTCGCGCGGTAGGGGTAATCGCTGTTTTCATAATCAAGCGAAAACTCGCCAAACCAAAGCAGACCGTTATAATACGTGCAAAAGGAGCAGGAGGAAAACAGATTAGAGCTGTCCGCCTTATCGCCGACTTTGATACCGCAAAGCGCCGTGTTTACGGTCTTTCTTTTCCAGCTGACCGTGACTGTGTTGGTGGCGCCGCTCAAAGCGGTTTTCACTTCATCCAGCCCTGTGTAATAAATGTTTAGCCCCGAAACATAGTATAAGTAATTATCATCGCAGGCAACGCCGCCGGCATGACCTGTGTAGCCGGCAATTTCCAGCGTTCTTTCATATTTTCCCGAAGCGGAGAGCACAAAAATAACGGTGTTTTGCTTCGAGTCCGAATAAGCGCTCATGTAGATTTTGTTGGTGTGGGCGGAATAAGCAATACCCTGAGGAATATAGTCGGTAAAGAACCCCGCGCCGATTCTCACCCCGCCGGTCGTGCCGTTGCTGATACCGGGTGTCGCAAATTGCAAGGTATCATATTTATAGCTTTTATAGTCGGTAAAATGGTTCACGGCGGCGGTGTATTTGGAAGCATAAAGATAGCTTTGAGTGGTATTGGAATCCGCACCCTGCACCGAAACGGGCACAGAGCAAAAGCAAAGCACGATTATGAATAAAATACTGAAAAATCTTTTCATCACGGACTCCTTATTTTTATTTTAAAACAATACCGAAAGAAAAGCAATAAAAAAATGATTCCCGGCTCCCGGCGTGCTGCACACCTTTGCAAATCATACTGCCGCGAAGAGGGCGGCACTAAAAATTTGAACGGCAGCTGAACAAAAGTGACAGCTTTCTGAAAGTTTTTGAACAGCTTCTGAAAAAGCGCTTTAAGGGGTTGAAAAGTGCAAAAAAGTGCCTATACTAAGAGTTGTAAGGCAAAGGAAAGGCAAGAGAAAAGTGACTTCTCCCTTTTCCGACATAGTGATTGAAAGTATTAGAAAGAAGGGTTTTCAATGAAAAAGACAAAAAGAGCTGTTTCGGTATTGCTTGCATGCCTGTTTATCATATTGAATGTATGCTTTGCGGCATTTGCCGCCGGACCGGGAGCGCCTCCCGGCGGCAGCGGCGGACCGGGCGGACCGGGCGGAGGCGGCAGCGCCTCGCCGGAATACACAGGCGCCACGACCATTAGCGAGTCAATTACTAAAAGCGGCACGAGCTATTCCTCCAAAACCGGCAGCGAAAATGCCCTGCTCGCCACAGGCGGCACCTCTACGCTGAGCGGTATTACTGTCAGCAAAACAGGGGATGCGAGCGATGAGGATGCCGATTTTTACGGCACCAATGCCGCGGTGCTTGCCTATAACGGCGCGGTGCTCAATATCAGCGATGCAGATATTACCACCGCCGCTGCCCATGCCAATGCGGTGTTTGCTTATGGTGAGGGCACCATCAATCTCTCGGATTCCACCATCAAAACCACCGGCAACAACTCCGGCGCGGTGATGGTCACAGGCGGCGGCACCTTGGTTGCCGAGAATGTGAGCGCCGAAACAAGCGGTAATTCCTCCGCACCCATTCGCTCGGATAGGGGCGGCGGCACCTTAACGGTGAACGGCGGCAGCTATACCGCGGGCGGCAAGGGCTCGCCGGCAGTGTACTCCACCGCGGATATTACAGTCAATAATGCCAAGCTGACCTCAACCTCTGCAGAAGGCGTTGTGATTGAGGGCTCCAATTCCGTTACGCTCAACAACACGACTTTGACCGATACGAATACGAGCTTAAACGGTAATTCCGAAACCTATAAAAATATCTTTATCTACCAATCGATGTCGGGCGATGCGAGCGAAGGCACCGGCACCTTCACCGCGAAGGATTCCACCATCACCACCAACAAGGGCGATACCTTCTTTGTGACCAACACGACTGCGGTGATTAATTTGACCAACAATCACTTTACGAATACCGATGAAAGCGGCGCCCTGTTAAGAATCCAAGCCGGCAAGTGGGGCAATTCCGGCTCCAATGGCGGCGCGGTGACACTCAATGCGAGCAACCAGGCGCTGGAGGGCGATGTGATTGCCGATTCCATTTCCACCCTGGCGATGACGCTTGCCGACAGCAGCACCTACCGGGGCACTATCAATGCGGACAATACCGCCAAAAGCATCACCCTGAAATTAGATGCCGGCTCCACGCTGACCTTGACAGGTGACAGCTACATCACCTCTCTTGAAAACGAGAGCAGTGACAATGCCAATATTAACCTAAACGGCTACACGCTTTATGTGGATGGCGAGGCAATCACCTCCACTGCCTATCAGGCAAACAGCGCGCAGGGCACGACAGCACAGACCGATGCGGCTGCCGCGCAAGCCGATACCGAAAAGCTCGGCACCGGCACGGTTATCTTGATTGCCGTGGTCGCAGCGGCAGTGGTGATAGCAATCGTGACAGCGGTCGTTTTAATCACAAGAAAGCAAAAGGCACTTGCGCAAGGTAAAGCGGCGGGAGAACCCCTGCAAGACCATGATGGAGAAGTTATGCAAGACCCCGCAGGAGAACCTCCGCAAGACCCGGAAAGCGGGGAAGAGCAGTAGCATTTATCGCTACTCTTCGTTAGAATCAAAAGCGCGGCAACCGCGGGGATTTGCGGTTGCCGCGCTGCATTTTGATTTAAAATGCAAAAAAATGATAAAAAATAAAAAAACACTTGCAAAAGAGAAAATATATGGTATAATAATATCAGTTAGAGATGTCTAACTGATATCTGAAAATGATATTTCTATCCTCCTCACGGCTTCGCTTTCCCGGCGAAGCCGACTTTTTTATGCGCTGAGGATGGCATCGAGCGCGATATCGTGCGCTTCGTGCGGGAGAGGGAAGGGCGATAACTGCTCTTGAAAGCAGATACCGATGCTTGTGCCTTGAAAATCGGCTAAATACTTATCATAATAACCGCCGCCGAAGCCCAGGCGGTGATTGGCGGCATCTGCCGCAAGGAGAGGCACGAGGACAAGGTCAATTTCACTTTTGGGGATTTCCACGGAGCTGACCGGCTCGCGAATGCCGAAGGCACCGCGCGCAAATGCGGTTTGTGCACTGATTTCAAAAAAGCGCATTTCACCGCCGCTGATTCTGCTTTGCTGGCATCGAGGGTGACGGAGATAGGCGTAAGTCCCGTGCCGCTTGAAGCCTCCGTACCATCTGTTTTCCCTGCCGTGGGATTGTTCGTATAGATATGCAGCTGATTTGCCATTTGCTAAACCCTCCAAAATTCAAGATTCACTTTATAGCAACGTGGAAAGTGATTCACATAGCTGTAACCCTTCACCACCACTCGCATCTTCGTATGAATGATACCTGCCTCGTCCTTGACGCTGACGAGAGTACGGTCATTCCATAGCTTTTTCACAACGTCCCAATCTTCCTTAAGAAAATCTGCCGTACAACTGTATTTGTCACCACTCTCCAAATGCCCAAAGTCCTGTACCACCGTGCCACCCACGACCTCAACAGTCTGCTGGCGGTCATCAGGGAGCACATTCCACCCTTCTACGGATAGCGAACGATGTCCATCAATCTCAATATGCAAGTTCACCACTCCCTAAGGCCTGCTCC
>ONWY01000042.1 GCA_900321665.1 uncultured Eubacteriales bacterium | reverse complement strand
AGAAGACCAGACGACGGGCTTCGCGGTGGTCTCCTCCTCCGTGGTGGTTTCGCTGAGCGGCGTATTGGCGCTGTCAAACACCGCCGCCGTCACGGGTTCGGTATCGGGCTCAGGAAGCTCCGCGGAAATCTCCGCCGGCTGGGTGGTGGGATCGGTGAAGACGTGCTTTGCATAATTGACGTAAGTGGTCCTCTCCGTGGTGATTTCCGGCACGGTCACCTTCGGGGAGGTCATATTCTTCAAGGCGGAAACGCCCACCGCCCCGGCGGCCAGCAGACACACGCCGAGGGCGATATACAGCGAGCGGCCCGCCATCATTTTTTTCATACTTTTGCTCCTATCCTTCGCTGCGCATGCAGCGGTTTTTTCGTTATTGTTCGCTTTGCTTTGCCGCGCGCAGGCTCTCGGGAAAGGTATCAAACACCTCTACCTTCCTGCCGCGCATCCACAGCGACGGGGTCACCAGCAGGGTATACCCGCAGCCGCTCTCGCACAGCCAATCGTGCATCGGCGCTTCGGGCAGCCCGAAAAAGGAGAGAATGAGCATCAGCACACCGCCATGCACCACAATCGCGCTCTCGGTGGTGCCGGTTTTAATCAAGCCCTCCACCACCTTTTCAAAGTCGGTGGCAACGCGCGCTTTAAAGTGGTTATTGCTCTCGCCGAAGGGCGGCGCAGCATCGCCGTTATCCCCCAACCAAAGCTTAAATGTTTCGTTATCCTTCAGCTCCTCGGCGGAAAAGCCCTCAAACTCGCCGAAATCGTACTCGGTAAAGTTGGGGATTTCCACCAGCGGCGCACCCTCAAAGAGCATTGCCGCGGTTTGCTTGCAGCGCTGCAAAGGGCTTGTGAAAACCGCCTGCACCTGCGGGTAAGGGTAGGTTTTCTTAAAGTATTTCAACTGCTCGATACCCTTTTCGCACACCGGCACATCCTCTCTGCCGAGGTACCTGCCCTGTAAATTTGCATCGGTCAGCCCGCACCTGACAAGGTGGATTTTATAAGTTTTCATCGCAGCACCTCAAACAGTGCCACACCCAGCGCCGCAATCACGCTCAACAGCGCGCTGATGGCATAGGCTCTTACCCACTTTTTGCTCTCGAGCTCGGATGCCTTGAGCACCTCGGCTTCATTGTATTCCTCGCCGTTATCGAGCACAAAGTTCTTTACCTTTTTGAGCATCGGCGCATACTTTTCATCACCCAAAGGCAACACAATGATTTTGTGCGGCGCGGTGCTGATGGCATAGCCGGAATAAAAGCCGTCCTCCGAGCGAAAAATCACATTGCCGTTCATAAATTTATAATACAGCTCGTGGGCATCCTTATCTTGCTTGAGCACCATTTCTTTGAGTGCTTTATTTTCATAAAACTCTCCTTTGAGCACAATGGAAAGCGCCTTTTTTAACTTTAAATAATACTTATTGGTCACACCGATAACCACCACATTTTCCTCATCGAGCGCAGCGGAAAGCGCCGCAATCAGGTTTTTAACCGTGTACTGCGGCGGTGCGGGATTGACCTTAAAATCCTCATTGAGCCTTCTGGCGAGAGTGGTGGCAGCGGTAAAGTCCACTGCTTTTGTTTTGTCAATAAACGGTATAAATTTCATAACAACATCCTCGTGTGATTTGTTTGCATTTTTTAGCGGTAAAGGCGCGCCGGTGCTTTTTTACATATACGGCTCCCACTTTACATCTTCTTTATAGGGATTTTCCATATTATTCTTATCATAATACCCTTGCGGGAATTTAATGTCGGTATTTGCCGAAGCCGCTTTTGTGTTGACTTCTTCGCTCTCGCCGGGGCGCACCAGCCTTGCGACCACCACAAACCTGCCCTCTTCAATATCCGATTTATCGCAGGTGGAAAGGGTCAGCAGCACATCGCTTGCGCCGACATCTACCCCGGTGTGGATATAGCTTCTTTTTTCCAGCTCCTCTAAATACAGCGGGAAATTTTGCTCGTAGCAATCCACAAAGTTATATTCGAGGGTATAGCCATCATCCAAATCGGCGGTACTGTTGACCAAAAATGCCGCAATGATTTTCCACTTGGTATCGCCGTAAACCGTGTTAAACTCCACCAACGGGTGATCCCGGTAAAATGACAGCTCGCGGTAACCGAGCAGCTCTGCAAAGACCATATTATCGAGCATATTATGACCGTAAATCGTGGTGTTTTTATCGACTGCGGTCAGCTTGCCGCCGTTTTGCGCAAAGAGGTTTTTGGGCTTGTTTCTAAAATCCAAAAAGGGATTGCCGTAAACCGAATAATTTCCGTAAAAATCCTTGCGCAGGTAGGTATCGTTATCACCGGTTTGCACCACCGGCACATCCACACCCGTATCCCGAATGCGCAGCCAACCGATAAAGTCGGAATTGATGCTTTGCAAATCCTTGTACTTTTCCATTTCGCCCGCGTCGTTTGTTTCATCGCTGTCGCTCACCAAGCCGGAAAGCTCCTTGGCTTGCGAATACTGCTTACGCTGCGAAAAGCGCTGGGCAAAGTAAATGCCGCAGACAATCAGCGCAATAATGCTGATTAAAAACACCAGCTTGCGCACGACCTCGCCGGCGCGGTCTCCCTTCCACGGAAAGAGAAATTTTAAAAATCGAATTGCGATGTTCGGCTTTTTGCTCTCACTCATTGATTTCTTCCTTTACAAGCTCCAATGCGCGCTGCGCAAAGGCAGTGCGGTTTTGCTCTCTGTCCGAAAGCCCGGTGCTGATTTTGAGCACCTTGGTTTTTCCTTGGTAGTGCAGCCCTGCAAAGCAGGTGCCGTTTGGCTTTTCGGGCGTGCCGCCGGTCGGTCCGGCAATCCCGGTGGTGGAAAGCCCGATATCGGCACCGCCGTTTTTTGCGGCGCACTGCGCCATTTCGCGCGCAGTCTGCTCGCTGACTGCGCCGAAGCGCTCGAGTGTTTCGCGCTGCACGCCTAACTGCCCGCGCTTGATTTCATTTGCATAAGATACAATGCCGTAATCAAACACCTCGCTCGCGCCCGCAACATCGGTAATCAGCTTTGCGAGCAAGCCGCCGGTACAGCTCTCGGCAGTGGCAATTTTTAAATGCTTTTGCCGCAACAGGGCAACGACTTCTTCGTTTATCTTCATCCGATAACCACCACTTTTGTCTGCTCCAATGCCTGCGCAATCATCTCGCTCCAATCCACCTGTTGCTGCGCATGCACCACATTTTCAAGCTCGGGCTTGGTATTCGGATGCTTGGGAGTAAAGACCGTGCAGCAGTCCTCGTAAGGCAAAATGGAGGTCTCAAAGGTATCGATTTTTCTGGCAATTTCCACAATATCATTTTTATCCATCCCAATCAGCGGGCGCAGTACCGGGTATGCCGCGGCATCATCGGTGCATGCGAGCGCGCGCAGGGTTTGGCTCGCCACCTGCCCGAGGCTTTCGCCGGTAATCAAAGCGCGTGCCCCGTGCTTGGCGGCAATGGTGCCGGCAATATCCATCATCAGCCTGCGCATGATGATGGTGAAATACTCCTCGGGGCAATCATCGCGAATGGTTTCCTGAATCTTGGTAAAGGGCACAATGTATAACTCCACCCTGCCGGCATATGCCGCCACCTTTTCGGTCAGCAGCTTCACCTTGTTTTCGGCAAGCTCGCTGGTGTACGGCGGCGCCGCAAAGTGAACCGCGCACAGCTCCAAACCGCGGCGCGCCATCATATATGCCGCCACGGGGCTGTCTATCCCCCCGCTCATCAGCACGGCTCCCTTGCCCGAGGTGCCCACCGGCATACCGCCGGCGCCCTTCAGTTGGTTGCCGCGAATGTAAGCTTCCTTATCGCGAATTTCCACGGTAATGGTCAAATCCGGGTGGTGCACATCCACTTTCAAAAACGGGTAGTTCTCCAGCATCACCGCGCCCAGCTCCCGGCAAATCTCGGGGCTCTTGAGCGGGAAG
The DNA here is from genome assembly GCA_900321665.1 of uncultured Eubacteriales bacterium. Lineage (GTDB taxonomy): Bacteria > Bacillota > Clostridia > Oscillospirales > Acutalibacteraceae > RUG714. The sequence goes on along the minus strand of ONWY01000042.1, from coordinate 4,254 downwards.
CGCTTATCACTGCGCTTTGCCTCTACCTTAAAGGTCTTACAGCCGTAAACAGAGCCGGCAAAATAAGCGGGACAGATGCGCTTGATTTCCTCAAAATCCTTCGGAGCCACCGCCGCTCTCGAATAGGCGGCAATGCCGAAAATTTTGCCGATGCGCTCTACCGCTTCATCCAAGTCAAACGCTTCGCTGTCCGGGTACACCGTGACGGTGGATTGGCTCTTAAAAAAGGTTACCTTTCCCAAGTCCGCCAGCCTGCGCCGGATATTTTTTATCATTTTATCTTCAAAAACGGAGCGATTTAAGCCCTTGAGCGCCAGCTCTCCGTTTTTGATAAGTATAATCTCTTTCATCTGATTCCTTCTTAATGTGCTAATGTGTTGACAGCCGCTTGCAGCTGCGCTGCCAAGGTATCAATCTCTTCGGTTGTATTGAAATGGGTAAAGCTCAGGCGAATGGCGCTGTCTGCCACCGCCTTCTCCTGCCCGAGCGCTGCGAGCACATGGCTCGGCTTTCCCTTTGCGCAGGCGCTGCCTGCGGAAACGCAAATGCCCTGCGCCGAGAGATAATTCAAAATAATCTCGCTGCGAAAGCCGACAAGGGAAAAATTGAGAATGTAGCGGCTTGCATTTTCATCACTGTTAAAAACAACGCACCCAATATTCCCCAACGCCTCTCGCGCATAGCGGTTTAACGCCTCCACCGCTTTTGCATTTTCTGCGGTTCGGTAATCCTCCACCGCTGCGGCAAAGCCCGCAATCAAGGCGGTTGCCTGGGTGCCCGGTCGAATTTTTTGCTCCTGCTCGCCGCCGCAGTGCTGCGCGAGAATGCGCACCCCGGGCTTGATATACAGTGCGCCGATGCCCTTCGGCCCGAAAATTTTGTGGGCGCTGATGCTGATCAGGTCGGCACCTAAGCGCGCGGCGCGAAAATCCTTTTTGCAAAATGCCTGCACACAGTCGCAGTGAAAGAGCGCGGGCGCCTGCTTCATCTTAATGATATCCTTCACCGCCTGCACCGGTAACACCGCGCCGAGCTCGTTGTTGATATACATCATACTGACAAGGATGGTATTTTCATCAACCGCTTCCGCTAACTGCGCCGGCGCAATATTGCCGTGGCTGTCGGGCTGCAGGTAGACCACATCGTAGCCCTGCGCCTCTAATTTTTTGGCGCTTTCGTAGACCGAAGCGTGCTCAATGGCGGAAACGACGATGCGCTTCTTGCCGCGGTACTTTTTTGCCGCCTCCACCGCACCGAACACCGCAAGGTTATTTGCCTCGGTGCCGCCGGAGGTAAAGTACAGCTGCTCCTTGGCGCAGCCGAGCTTTGCGGCAATCACCTGCCGGTGCTCCTCCAAGCGCTGCGCCGCCTGCACGCCTGCAAAATGCCGCGAAGAGGGATTGGCAAAATCCTGCTGCATACTTTCTTGCACCGCTTCGGCAGCTCGCCTGCTGACCGGTGTGGTCGCCGCAGCATCCAAATAAATCATCCGTTCCCCTTCTTTCTCAGCACAGTTATATTTATTATAACATAAATAATATATTTTTTCTATAATTCCTGTTAATTTTTTATGAATTTTTGCAGCTTTTTTCATATGCTTTGCCTTTGGCTTTTTTATACAAAATAGACACTAATCAAAGCGATTTTTTGTAACAAAATACACAATAAATCTATTGCAATCCTTCTCTTTTAATGTTATTATATTATAAATAAACTAATCCACTTACAATATTAACCATAAAGGAGACACAATGGCAAATCACGAAAGAGATTTAATCCCCGAGTATTTATTTAACGAGGGTAAAAACTACCGCGCTTTTGACTTTCTCGGCTGCCACTTTAAAGAGGGCGGCACCGTGTTCAGAGTGTGGGCACCCAATGCGGCTGCAGTAAGCGTTTGCGGTGATTTCAACGGTTGGAACGGCTATGAAAACATCATGTATCCCTTAGGCGACAGCGGCATATGGGAGTGTAAGGTTCCCGGCGCCAAGATTTGGGACGCGTATAAATATGCGGTCACCGGGCAAAACGGCGAAACGCATATGAAATCCGACCCCTTCGCTTTCCACGCGGAAACGGCTCCGGCAAATGCCTCAAAGGTATACGATATCGAGGGCTACGAGTGGAACGACCAAGAGTGGTTAGACAGGCGCGACAGTATCAATATCTACGAGCAGCCCATCAACATCTACGAAATCAATGCAGGCTCCTGGCGCCAGAATAAAGACGGTTCGTATTTTTCCTACCGCATGCTGGCAGATGAGCTTATCCCCTATGTCAGAAACATGGGCTATAACTACATTGAGATGATGCCGGTGCTCGAGTTCCCGTTTGACGGCTCGTGGGGCTACCAGGTGACCGGCTACTTCGCCGCGACCTCGCGCTACGGCACGCCGAAGGATTTGATGTATTTTATCGACAAGTGCCACCAATACGGAATCGGTGTGATTATCGATTGGGTACCCGCGCACTTCCCGAAGGATGAGCACGGGCTGTACGAGTTTGACGGCAGCTACCAATATGAATATGCCGACCCGCTGAAAATGGAGCACAAGGATTGGGGCACCAGGGTGTTTGATTACGCAAAGCCGCAGGTGCGCTCGTTCTTGATTTCCTCTGCCATGTTTTGGATTGAAAAATATCACTTTGACGGCATTCGTATGGATGCGGTCGCGAGCATGCTCTACTTGGATTATTGCCGGCGCGACGGCGAGTGGCGCCCGAATATCCACGGCGGCAGAGAAAACCTCGAGGCAGTGGATTTCATCCAAAGCCTTAATACCGCGGTCTTTGAAAAATTCGGCGGCGGCATTATGATGATTGCCGAAGAGAGCACCGATTGGCCGCTGGTGACAAAGCCGGTCAGCGACGGCGGTCTCGGCTTCAACTTCAAGTGGAACATGGGCTGGATGAACGACGTGCTCAGCTATGTGAAGATGGACCCGCTCGGCAGAAGCTATAATCACTCCAAGGTCACCTTCTCGCTGATGTACGCGTTTAACGAAAACTTTATTCTCCCCATTTCCCACGACGAGGTGGTGCACGGCAAGGGCTCCCTGTTAAACAAGCAGCCGGGCTTTTACGAAGATAAATTCTCCGGTCTGAAAGCCTTCTTGGGCTACATGATGAGCCACCCGGGCAAAAAGCTGCTGTTTATGGGCGCCGAGTTCGGGCAATTTGTGGAGTGGAAATACAAAGAGGGCTTGGATTGGTTGCTGTTGGATTACCCGATTCACCAGGGCACCAAAAACTTCACGCGCGAGCTCAACCACTACTATTTAGACCACCCGCAGATGTGGCAGGTCGACTACTCTTGGGACGGCTTCCGTTGGATTAATGCCGATGATAATAATTCCTCTGTCCTCTCATATATTAGAAAGGATAAAGCCGGCAATGCCACCATTATTTTGGTCAACTTCACACCGGTTTTGCGCAAGGACTACACCATCGGTGTCGAAAAATACGGCAGCTATAAGCTGGTGCTGAACTCCGATGAAAGCCGCTTTGGCGGTTGGGGTAACCAAATTCATTACAACTATGATGCCAAGGTGCAGGAGGCAAACGGCTTCCCCTATGCGATTGATGTGGATATTCCGGGGCTCTCCGTGCTCTACATAGAGCTTGAAAAGGAGAAGAAGGTACCGGCTCCCAAAAAGCCTGCGGCAAAGAAAGCGGTCGGCAGCGCCAAAGCAAAGGCGCCGAAAAAAACCTTGCAAAAGGCCTTGAAAAAGCTCCCGAAAAAGTGTCGGACGCTTTGAAACCGGACACTTTAAAGAAGGCCGGAGGTATGCTCCCCTCCGACATGCCCTTCGGATCATTCCTGATCCTGGCCTGCGCCTCCGTGTTCATCCTGAGCCTGGTCAAGAATATCGGCTTCAACTTCCCGTCCTCGGATATCATCGGCGGCGTGAGTCTGGAGCTGTCGCGGATCTTCTATGCCGTCGGCCTGCTGATCGCGGGCTTTGTCAGCGACAGGAGCCGGCGCTACGGCGCCATCAGTGCCTTTGCCTCGCTGATCATCCCCTTTGTCATGCTGGCCCTGACCGGAGAGCCCGTCTCCAGCATGATCTTCTGGTGCCTGGACTACTTCATTTTTGCCTACCTGTCGGTCTACCGGATCCTTCTGTTTTCCGACCTGGCAAAAGAACGAAATGCGGTCTGGCTGGCAGGCTTCGGCCTCCTCTTCGGCCGCCTGGGCGACGCCGCCGGCACGGGCCTCTACATGCTCCTGCAGATGCTCCTGCCCGGCAATAC
>ONWY01000038.1 GCA_900321665.1 uncultured Eubacteriales bacterium | reverse complement strand
TGGAATTAATGGTAGTAGTACAACCGTCACCGTCTATGGCGGCAAGCTGTGGGCTGGGTGTGCTGGTGGTAAAGCTATAAATCCCTCCAATGTCACCCTCACCAAGGGAGCAGGCTTCAACGGCAAGATTGAGACCAGCGCAGATAATTCAGCTTGGACTGAATACACTGAAGCTGCCACTCCTGAAACCAAGTACGTAAGAGTAGGCTACTAAGCGCGCACGGGGACAGGCACCCTGTGACCCCCACCCAGCGACGGCGACGAAGGATGAAGAATAAACAATAACAATAAAAAATAAGATTATGAGAAAATTTAAAAGACTTACAATGACGCTCGCACTGCTCATCATGGCAGTCGGCGGAGCGTGGGCGCAAGAACAATCGGAGACGTTTGCTACTACGGCTTCAACAGTGGAAGGCACCCATTTCATCATCAGCAACAATGGCCAAACTGCTGACAGTAATGGCATGAGCGCAAAAGAAGGTATCACTGTTACATCGAAAAACGGTGAAAACATCACCAAAGTGGTCATTACATGTGTCAAATATGCGATAATGGTTAATGACAACAACACATTTATTTCAAGCGGGACAAAGACAATGACCTATAACGGCCAAGAAAGCACAACCGTCACCGCTACAGGCGTGAACGCCACGACATTCACTTTCACTTGTAATCATATAGGTGGACTTCAGTTCAATCAGTTCGTGGTACATGCCCAAAGGAGAAGAACCTGTAGGACAGCCTAGTACGAAAGGCTTCTCTGCCGTTGGTTTAGCGGCATTAATCTTTGAAGCCACATAGTTGGCAGCCCATTTGGATACCAACTGATAGTTCGGTTCAATAATTACTCTCATTGTCTTAAAAATTTTAATGTGTTTATTTAGTTGTTATTTATCGCTTTCGCCATTGCTTCTGCCAACGCCTCACACTGTTCTTCAACAGACGCCAGCATGCCCTGCTTCATCTCCACAGGTTCGCTTCTTACATCATACCCGAAATTTTCAATAAATGCAATACGCTCTTCGTTACTTTCCGCTTTTAGCGGCACCTTGAGCACGGAATTTGTCTGCTTTGCGCGCCCCGGCACCGCGAAAAAGAGCACAATAAGCGCGAGCACCACCAGCGCCGCACCGAGCAATACCTTCTTATTCGCTTTAAATGAGTAAATAAACATCTTTTCACCTTCCTGTATTTTTTTATAGCATATTGAGAGCTATCATTAATTTATGCAAAAATTTGGTTTTGTATTCATAATTTGCCGCCGGCGGGCAAAAATAATGACAGGAAGATACCCATACTTAAGAAAGGATGCTATTATGAAAAAATTATCAAAACGAGCCCTTGCAAGAATCATCACCTTTGCGGCGGCAGGCGCGCTGACTCTCGCGCTCTTTACCGGCGGCGCTATTTCAAAAGCCATGCGCTACGAGCGCACGGCGGAGGCGATGTACCAAAAAAACCTGGCGCTTGCAAACGAGCACCTGAGCGATTTAAACGATGTTATTTTAAAAGGGATTTATTCCGAGAGCGCGGCGGACCAAAGCAGCATGTGCGCCGATGTGTGGATGAATGCCTATGCTGCCAAAAACGCTATCAGCTCGCTGCCCATCAGCGATATCGACATGGAAAAGTGCTACACCTTTCTCTCCAAAGCCGCGGAGTTTTCCCGCGCAAGCCAAAAGCAGCTCACCGGCGGCAAGCTGCTCGATGAGCGCGCCCACGATACCTTTCTCGATATCAAGCGCAAAACGCTCTCGCTCGCGCAAAGCTTTGAAAAAATCCAAAAAATTTACCTGGCTACCGACAGCAAGATATCGGGCGGGATTGATTTTTCCTTTGCCGCGCCGAAAACCATCGCCACCTCCTCCGCTACAAGCGAGGGGCTCAACACCATCAATAAGAACCTTTCCGACTCGCCGAAACTCATTTACGACGGCCCCTATTCGGATGCCGTGAACACAAGCGAAGCGAAAATGCTGCGCGGCGAAGCAAAAATTGATAAAGCAAAGGCGACCGAAATTGCCGAGCGCTTTTTCAGTGCCGAAAAAGGCACCCTGCGCTACTCCGGCAGCAAAAAGAGCAACATTACTTCTTACTGCTTCACCAAGGGCAGCGCCTATGCGGAAATCACCGAGCGCGGCGGCAAAATTCTCTCTTATAACAGCAACGAAAGCCCTGCCAAAATCAGCTTTTCTTACAAAGAGTGCCTCTCTGCCGCACAGCGCTACCTGCAAAAGGCGGGCTATGAAAACATGAAATGCGATTATTATGAAAGCGCCAATCATTTTTATATCATGAATTTTCACGCGATGGAAGGCGATGTCAACTGCTACACCGACTTAATCAAGCTCAAGGTGAATGCCGAGAGCGGCAAGGTCTGCGGTTTTGACGCACTCGCTTACCTCACCCATCACCAAAACCGTCGCTTTGATTTCAAGCTCACCGCAGCGCAGGCGCAAAAGTCGGTCAGCCCGTATTTGCAAATTGCGAGCACCAAAAAGGCGCTCATCCCCTCTCAAAGCGAAAAAGAGGTGCTGTGCTATGAATTTCGCTGCACAAGTGATGAGGGCAACGAGCTCTTAGTCTTTATTGACGCAGCCACCGGCAAGCAAGCCGATTTACTCATTTTGCAAATCGGCGAAAACAGTGTGCTGACAAAATAAAGGATTTTAGCGCAAGGAGGATATTTGCCTGCTTTTTGCGCACACTATAACAAAAGGGGTGATAATATGAAAAAGGCTTTAATCCTGCTTTGCTCAATTGCAGTTATTGCAGCCGCTTTTACCGGTTGTGCGAGTGATAAAAAGGATGCAACCACTACCAATGACCAAACCTTGACTCCCACAAGCAGTATGAGCGAAAAGGTCAGCGAAAAAATGACTGAAATGAGCGAGGATGTCTCCGAAGCATTGACCGATGCGAGCGAAGATATGAAAAACGATGATACAACCAAAAAGGAAGATACCACAAAACCTTCCGAAAATAAGGATAACTAAAAAAGAGCTGTCACAATCGCGATTGTGACAGCTTTTTCTTTCAAAATGATGAAACGCGGCTAAAGCTTCTCGCGCTGTGCCGGCGCGCGCAGCTTCTTATTTTTGTAAACCAGGCGAGCGAGAAAAATCGCGCCTCTGAAAAGCAGCTCGATGAGCATCGCGGTCCAAACACCCGTTAAGCCCATGCGGCTCGCGAGAAATGCCGAGAGCGGAATGCGCACGCCCCACATGCTGATTAAGTTCATCGCGCTCGGTGCAAGCGTATCTCCCGCCCCGCGGAACACGCCCGTTGCCACAATCGAGGCGCCGAACATCGGCTCGGCAAAGACCTCAATGCGCAACACCTGTGCGCCCAAGGTGTATATTTCCTCCACCGGGGTTAGGATGCGCATCACGACCGGCGCGAGGAAAAACATTGCGATGCCCGAAAGCCCCATCAATATCATCCCCGAAAGGGTGGTGATGTAGGAGAGCTTAATGCGCATATCCGTGCGCTTCGCGCCAATGCTCTGCCCGACCACCGTGGAGGCGGCAGCGGCAATGCCGTAGCCCGGCATGTAGCAAAAGCTCTCCGCCGTAATCGCCAGCGCATGTGCCGCAAGGCTGACAGACCCGAGCGGTGCCACAATCGCGGTGGAGGTAATGTAGGCGGAGGACATAATCACCTGCTCCACACCGGCAGGCAGCGCGATTTTGAGCGCTTTGCCGATTTCCGCCTTCACAAAGCGCAGCGACTCTCCCTTGCGCCACCCGAGCAGCTCCGATTTTACCAGCAGTGCATAGAGCATCGGGAACAAAATCACAAGCTCCGAAGCCGCGCTGCCCAGCGCCGCCCCTGTCACCCCCAAGTGGCATATGTTAATAAAGAAGTAGTTAAAAAGCACATCGAGCCCGCACATCAGCGTTTCCAAGATACCGGGGGTTTTGGTATTGCCGCTGTTTTGCAAAAAAGCAGCGGTGATATTGTTCATCTGCCGTATCGGCAGCGCACAGGAAAACACCAAAAAATATGCGGAAGCATTTTGCACCACACCCTCCGCGCCGCCAAGCAGGTGCGGCAGCGCGCGGTGAATGGCAATGCCGATACCGCCAAGCACCACCGAGCAAAGCAGCGAAAAGAGCATGCCCTGCTTCATGATGCTGCGCGCACCGCGCGCATCTCCCGCGCCGATACGCTGCGCCACAAGCACACCGAAGCCGATGCACAGTGCATAGCAAATGCCGCCAAACAGCCAGGTGGTGGAAGCGACCAAGCCGATAGAGGCGGTGGCATCACCACCGAGCTTGCCCACCATCGCTTCATCAATATACTCCATAATAATGAGCGAAACTTGCGCCAAAATGGTGGGGATGCTCAGCTTCATTGTCATAAAGATTAGTTGAGCGGTGCTCAGCGGCGCACCCTCTCGCATCATCTTTAAATAATCTTGCTTCATGGATTCCCTCTCTGTTACAAAAACTGCTATCTATCGTATCACTAAATCAAAATAAGGTCAAATATTTATTGCATTACAATAATAGATATTGTATAATATTTTATATATAAATCCATATCTTGTTAGTAAGAGGCACAAATGAAAACCTTCGATATCAAAACCAAAATCAACTTCGGCGAGAGTGCGCTTGACCGATTAGAGTCGCTCGAGAGCGACAAAATCCTTGTTGTGGCAGACCCCTTTGTCATCAAAAGCGGGTTAATCGACCATGTCACCTCCCGCTTAGACAGGGCGCAATTAAAGTATGACATCTTCAGCGATGTGGTGCCCGACCCGCCGATTGCCAAAATCTCGGTCGGTGTCAAGGCGCTGGTCGAAAGCGGTGCCGATACCATTATCACCATCGGCGGCGGCTCGGCAATTGATTCCGCCAAGGCGATGCGCGAGGTGGTCTCCAAAATGCCCGGGCACGAGCAGCATATCCGCTTAATCGCTATCCCCACTACCAGCGGCACCGGGAGCGAGGTAACCGCCTTCTCTGTTGTCTCCGACCCGGAGCACGGCACCAAAATTCCGCTGGTAGATGATTCGATTTTACCCGATGAAGCCATTCTCGATGTAGATCTTGTTAAAACCGTTCCGCCCGGCATCACCGCCGACACCGGCATGGATGTGCTGACCCACGCAATTGAAGCATATGTGAGCACGGAAAACGATGAATTTTCGGCAGCGCTTGCCGAAAAGGCGGTTGAAATTATCGGCTCGTTCCTGCTGCGCAGCTATTTGGATAATAACGATACCCATGCCCGCCGCAAGATGATGAATGCTTCCTGCCTTGCCGGCATTGCCTTTAACCACGCTTCTCTGGGCTTGAACCACGGCATGGCGCACCAGCTCGGCGCCAAATTTCACATTCCCCACGGCAGAGCCAATGCCATGCTGCTGCCGCTGGTCATTCAGTTTAACAGCGATATCAACAAGCACTCCAAAGCCAAGGCGGAGTACCCCAACCAGGTGCGCAAATATGCCACCCTTGCAAGGCTGCTCGGCTTGCAAAACTTCAATACCATCACCACCGTCAGAGCGCTGGTGAATTGGGTGGAGTTTATGATGAAGGAGATGGATATGCCCCTTTGCGTTTCCACGATGAATGTTTGCTCGCGCGAGGAATATTTCGCCGCCATCCCCGAAATGGCTGAGGCGGCATTGGAGGACTCGTGCACCGCTACCAACCCGCGCACCCCCACCAAAGAGGATATTATGAAAATTTATATTGATTTATGGTAATGGTGCCGAAAAGGAAAACAGGTTTTAAAAAGGATGCCTCCTTGCGAGACATCCTTTTTTCGTGTAATTTATTAAGTCAATACCCTGATTTTGGCTTCTATTTGGAAATTCTCGATAGCTGCAAGGCGCGCATCCAATTCGCTTTCCTGTGCCGCCTCGGTTAAAAAGACCACTTCATCGAGCGGTGCGCCCTGCAGGCTTAAAAATGCCACCTCGCCAAGCGCTTTTTTCACCGCGTTGATATCGCCGGTACCGCGCACATAGTAGCGCGATTGGCACGCGCTGTGGTTTTCAACAAAATCCTTATCTCTCGCGCCCCAGCCAAAATTCTTGCGCTTGTCGGCATGCATTGCGCAATCAATCATGTCGCCGACACAGGCGCTCGCGGTCGGCAAGGAGCCGGCACCTCTGCCGTAGAAAAACACTTCATCAACCATATCGCCGACCACCACAATGCCGTTAAAAACATCGCTGACAGTGGCAATTTGATTTTCCTTGGGCACAAAGAAGGGAGAAACAATAGCATCAATCTTGCCGCTCTCGAGCTTCTCGCAGTAACCCAAAAGCTTAATTTCGTAGCCGTTTGCCTTAGCATATGCCACATCGCGGATTTGGATATCCTCAATGCCCTGTGTTTGCACCTGCGCAGGGTCAATATGCTTGCCGTAGCTGATAGAAGCGAGGATGCAGGTTTTGCGGCACACATCGGCACCGGCAATGTCTGCGCTCGGGTCCTTCTCGGCATAGCCGAGCTCCTGCGCCAGCGCCAGCGCCTGCTCAAAGGGCATATCCTCGTTGTACATCTTGGTGAGAATAAAGTTGGTAGTGCCGTTTAAAATGCCGTAAACCTTCTTGATGTGGTTGCCCGCCAAGCACTGCCACAGCGGGCGCAAAATCGGTACGCCGCCGCCAACGCTCGCTTCAAACAGGTAATTGACATTGGCTTTCTTTGCCGCATTCAACAGCTCGAAGCCATAAGTCGCGACCAGCTCTTTGTTGGAGGAGACCACATGCTTGCCTGCTTCCAACAGCCGCTTGGTGAAATCATAAGCGGGCTTGGTACCGCCCATCGCCTCGCAAACGAGCTTGACCTCATCATCGTTTAATATATCTTCAAAATTCTTTGTCAGCTTATCCTCTAAGGCATCGCCGGGAAAATCTCTTAAATCGAGCACATATTTTATCTCAATCGGCTCTTCCAATTTTGCGGCGATGATATCGGCATTCTCCCGCAGGATTTTGCCAACGCCGGAGCCGACTACGCCATAACCCATTATTGCTGCTTTCATTTTTTCGCAACCCCTTTATCAGAATTATTATAATAATAGCATTATTCGCACATTTATGCAAGTTTTTCCCCCAAGAAAGTCGCAAAAGCGAAAAAGAATGATTGAATTACACGCTAAATGGTGTATAATAATATTGTTATATTATTTGGGGAAAGGAAAAGCAATGGACTCTCAAAAAATTGAAAAAAGAAAAAGCTTTTTGGTAAATTTGCTCTTCTTCATTGCAATCGCCGCGATTTTATATGTGGTTGTGGTAAAGGCATTTCCGATTATTTTGCCGTTTTTGATTGCATTCTTTATTGCCGCCATTCTCAACAAGCCGGCATTTAAAATCCACCGCAAATTTCCAAAAATCAAAAAAAGCACGGCAGGCAGAATCCTGTTTTTGATATTACTCATCATCATTTTGGTCATAATCGCTTTTGCCGGTGTGAGCATTGCATCATACATCAAAAGCTTTGCAAAGTGGCTTGCCGCAAACTTTAAGCACATTCCGGGCTATTTGCTCGGCTTGAAGGAGGATATCCTCTCGGCAACCCAAAACATGCCCGAGAGCATTCGCACCGTAATCGAAAACACGCTCAATAAATATGCTACCACCGAAGCGATTCAATCCATTGATATGAGCAAAATCTTAACCGGAGCGGCAGGCGGCGTGTGGTCCTTTGCAAAGGGTGTGCCGAGCGTGCTCGTTTCCACCATCATCGCTATTATCGCCACCTTCTTTATGTTTGGCGCTTATGATGATGCACTCTATTTTATCAAAGCACAGCTGCCCGCGCGCGGCAGAAACATGCTCAGCGATATCAAATCCGCTTTCAAGGATACTATCGGCAAGTATGCCCTTGCCTACGGTAAAATCATCTTAATCACCTTCGGCGAAATTTTGGTTTCACTGCTTATTATGAAGCTGTTCCATATCTATACCGGCAGCTATATCCCGCTCATTGCGGCAGTCATTGCCATTGTCGATATCCTTCCGGTGCTTGGCACAGGTACGATTGTGGCGCCGTGGTCGGTGATCTGCTTCGTGCAAGGCAATATCGCGCTGGGAATCGGCTTGCTTGTGATGTGGATTGTTATCAGCGTGATTCGGCAGTATATCGAGCCGAAGCTTGTCGGCAAGCAAATCGGTCTGAATCCGATTTTAACACTACTCGGTATGTATGTCGGCTTAAAGGTATTCGGTGCAATCGGTATGTTCGGTATCCCGATTACCATCATCATCTTAAAAGCGCTGCAGGATACAGGCAAAATTCACCTGTGGAACACCCCCGAGGAGGTCGGCTTGGTGCCCCCGAAGGAGAAGGAAAGTGCCGCGGCGCAAAAAAGCGGCAAAGTGAAAAAAAGCAAAAAGTAAAGCGATAAATAAAAAAACGGTCTTGGGGCACCCTCGATAAAGAGGTGCCGGTTTTTGCGTCGTTCTTTCATCCGCCTAAGCGACAAAAAATCCCTTGAATACGGCAAGTATGCAAGAAATTTT
>ONWY01000017.1 GCA_900321665.1 uncultured Eubacteriales bacterium | reverse complement strand
TTTGCTCAAAAACAGTTCGGGGTAATGGGTTAAACAAATGCGGCAGTTTGCGGTCGGTTTTAAACTTTCCACAAACTTTTTGGCGTTGTTTGTTTCCACATCATACTGCTCTACACCCTCTGTGACTGCAATCAGTTCAATGGTGGTGTTGCCGACCGTGACTTCTCTGGCTTCATTACTGAGCACATTCACTTTATGTTCTTCAAGTTCTTTGACAAACGATTTATCTTCAAACAGATACTGGTCGAGTTCGTTGTTGCCCAGGCACGCGTAAATCGGCGCAACTTCCGCCAGTTGGTCGGAGAGTGTGAACAGCACCGAATAGTCGCTGTTTTTGTAGTTCATCATATCGCCGGCATAAAAGATTAAATCCGGCTTGAGCGCCTTGATTTTGGCAACGAGTTTGGCATTCTCTTTGCCGTATTGCGCATTGTGCAAGTCGGCAAGTTCCACCACACGAATATTATCCGACACTTTATCGGAACGCACCTGATAAAACGACACGGTGAAATTTTTGTTGAGAAAAATGTTTACGCCAATCAAGAGCACCAACACCACGGCAAGTATTAATGCCAGGACTTCAACAATTTTACGCCATAGCGGTTTTACTTTTTTTGGATTTTGTGCTGTTTTTTTACGCATCAAAACCGTCTCCCTCTTTTAATCTAAATTCAGGGCCTTCGCCAAGTTGGAATGTGAGTTGTTATCGCTGATTTTTTTGGCGGGAACGCCTGCAATGGTAATTCCGTCGTCCGTAAAACTTTTGGTCACCACGCTACCGGCGCCGATAGCAATATCGCTGCCGATGGTGATGTCGCCGATGATGGAAGCGCACGGACCGATAAACACATTATCGCCGATGTGTGCGGCTTGGGCTTCCCCGTTGGTCGCGCCAATCGTTACACTTTGGTGAATGCGGCAGTTTTTGCCGATTTTTGCCGAGGGGTGCACTACAATCGGTCCCCAATGCGCAATGGAAAGCCCTTCCTCAAAGGCGTTGGGCGGAATGTGAAAGCCGCATAATTTGCGCCCTTTTTTGCGCAAGCGATAGTGCAAATACAGCGCCATCGCTTTGCCTACAGGGCCTTTTTTGCAGTTCATGTAGTATTCGGTTTTGCGCAACAGTCTTTCATACTGCCAAATTTCATCTCCGGCAATACGGGGTTTTTTCCTTGTTTTGTAAAGCGCAATTCTGTCTTGCTCCAAATAGCGCTCATAATCAGCTTTGCTTTGAATCATAAGGCACTCCTTTTATTTGTTCACCGTTTACCGCACGGGTAAGGTAGTCGCTGCTTGCAGCGCGCAGCTCTTCAATATAGCGGTACACGCTCTCATAATCTATCGGTTCTTCTTCGGCGTCAAAATGTTCGTCGTTCAGCGGTCTTTCGCTGATGCCGAATTGACGCAACAGTGCGCCGATTTTTCTTACACGGCTGTCAATAGACGCATACACGCGAAAGTTTTTGCGTGAGAGAATGGAAAACACCACGCCGTGGAAAGTACCGGTGTATACGCACTGCGCCCTGCGGAACAGTTCTACCCACTCAAACGGGGTGAGGCGCACGGACATTTGCGAATACAGTTTATCATACTCGCCGCCGCCGAGTACGGCATAGCCTTTTTTATGGGCGTTATCCACAATTTTTTTCTTCAGCTCACGCGGAATGCCGTTGCAATAATAAAACAGCACATAGGGCTTTGCGGTCAGTTTGCGCAGTTTTTCATTGTCGATATGCGGGGTGGCGGTGAGAAATGTCGGGTCACACACCATCATCGGTGTTGTGCCGAGCGCCTTTTCACACAAAACCTGCGCACCGCGGTCTCTCGCACAAACCGCCGTGAACCCTTGCAGGGCTTTGCACACTGCGGCAGGTGCGTCCTCCCCCGAGGCTTTACCGGTGCTCGGCGCATAGGCGACAATGCGTTTTGCATTTAAACCTGCGCTGTATTTCACAAGGAAAAAACTTTTCGGGTCAAGGTAATTCCACACCTCGTCACTGCCGATGATAATGCAATCGAGCCCGAGGCTGTTAATGCCCTCGGCGCTGTGCACGGGTTTGGTTAAGTTTAAATGCTTTTTGCGGTTCACGGCAAAAATACGCGGTTGGGTGATTTTGTGCAACCACGAAAGCGGTGTTTCGCTGTGCGGATAAAAGCGGAAAAAACCGCCGATGTTGATAATGTTTTGCTTTGCAATCGTGTAATTGATAACATACACATCATCGCGCGGGAACAGTTTCTTAACCTTTTCCTGCAGTGCCCAACACTGCAAAAAAGCACCGTAATTATTGATGGAGTGGTGTGTTAAAATTCCTATTTTCATCATAAATGCATTCCCTTACTTGATAGAATCATATAAATCCAAATAGAGCCCTTGCATGCGCTTCGCTTCCGCCGCAATATCGTAGCCGGCTGCTTCAAATTCCGCTTTGCGGCTACCCCTTTGTTTGGGCGCAAACGCACGCACGGCTCTCGCCCATGTGTCTGCACTGTCGTTTAGCCCTAAAAATTTTACGGAGTCAATTACTTTGACTTCGGTCGTAATCGTGTTGCACAGCACGCACGGCAAATCCGCCGCCTGCGCTTCTACCGCCACGACCGGCAGCCCTTCGTTAAACGAGCACATAATAAACGCGTCAAACACACTGTACCATTCATTTACATTTGATTGCACGCCGGTAAAGGTGACCGCATCGGTAATGCCGAGTGCCGCCGCCTGCGCTTTGAGGTCGTTTTCAAGTTCGCCCGTGCCTACAAGCACCAGATGTGTGTTGGCGTCTTCACGGTGGAGCGCGGCAAATACTTCTACAATCTTTGCCTGGTTTTTCACTTTGGTGAGTCTGCCGACATGCCCCAAAATGAATTTGTCGCCCAAACCGTATTCCCGGCGCAGTTTTGCGCGCGCCGCTTCGTTAAAGGTGAAATTGTCGGTGTTGATGGCGTTGTGAATGAGTTCGTGCCCCGCGTTCCAATACTTTGGCGTAAAATAAAATTCACCGGCAGCATTGGAGCAACCCCAATAGTGGTTGGCGGCATATTTAATACGCGGCTTGAGCAGTTTTTTAAACTCGTTTTTCCACCCCGGCGGGATTGCCGTGGCGTGGGCATGCGCGATGCGAATAGGCACATTATTTTTTTGTGCGGCTTTGAGCGCAAAAAGCATCAATGAGCCGTTGTGGGTGTGAATGATTTTATATTCCGGGTGTTCTTTTAGCAGTTCGGTCATATACGCTTCATACTTCGGGTAACTTAAAAACCCGGGTGAAACAAACAACCTGCCGCCGAGTTCGCGGATTTCTTCATCGTAATCGCCGGGGTCGGGTTTGTTTTGCAAAAAGTCAAACTGCACCTGCTCTCGGTCCATATGCCTGTAAAAATTCATCAGCATCGTTTCAATGCCGGCGCGGTCCATATTGCTTACGGAGTGTAAAATTCTAATCATGATTGCCTCTTTATATTGCTTTCATACGGGGTGGTTTTTCATATTTTAAATCCCGTTGTCTTTTTTTGTAAATGCGTTTTTCATGTTTGCTCATTTGCAGCACATTTGTGTGTCGCAGCGCTCGCTCTTTAATCGGTGCGTAGAAGAAACACATCGGCAGCATGCGAATGACCATACTCGACCAATAGTAGAACATCGTGTTATCGGTCATATAGGTAATGAGCATATAAACATTAATTGCCATAAAGCACACGGCAACTTTTTCACCGCAGCGCGTGATAAACCAGTGGGTTTGGTATACATAGTAACCTAAAATCCATGCGGCAAAGCCCCAAAAGCCCATTTCCACATACATTTTGAGAATATCGTTGTGCACGGCGTTAATGGCAACCACCTGGTCTTTGGTGCCGCGCATACTTTTAAGCAGCTGCACGCAAAACTCATAGCCCTTGCCGCGGTAACTTGGCGAAACCTCGTAAAACTGCGAAATATAATCATAAATTCTCTCTCTGCCGTTGAGTTCAATATCGTGCTCAATACAAAACTGTGTAAACAAGCCTTTTTGAATGAGAATAATGTAGATATAGCAAAAAATGACAATGACCACAGCGGTAATTATCAGCGTGCGCCGTTTGGCGCGCGGTCCCAACCAAAGGCAGAAAATGGCAAAAACGCTGGCGAGCAGTAAACTTAAAAATGCAATACGCTTTAAGCCCGCGAAGAATAAAAACAGGGCAATCGCGGCATAGAGATAGCGGAAGCGCTCCCCCGGGCTGAAAAAGAGAAAGTAAAGAAAGAACACACCCATCACAAAGGTGATGTCGTGAATTTCAATGGCGCGAATGAAGGTGGAGCCGTAAATGACATCGCTCGCACCGAACGAAACGATATTTGCAAACATATCTTTTATCGCGCCGCCGATGCCGGTGGTTGCCGCACCGATGAGAATAATCACAAAGTTTGCGCCGGCAATGCCGAAGAAGGTGTATTTTGCCGCGTCCTCCTGAAACATATATACGGCGGCAAGCACGATTAGAATATTTAACAACTGGTAGGAGATTTTGGAAACACCCTTCATAATAAAACTAAGCGTTTGAAATTCCAAAATCCAAATAAAAATGGAACACAGAATAATGCCGATGATAATGGAAGAATACATTAAGCCGAAGCGGGAAATCTCTTTTAATCGGCTGAAATTACCGGAAACAAAAATGTACAGCACCGCAAGCCCCAAAGCGCCCACGGAAATCACTTTCGGCAGCGCGCCGAGAGCCGTGTTAAGCACTTTATAGTCTCCCATTGCCGCACCGAAAATAAAGAATATGTACAGTCCGATATAAACTTTTGAATTTTTTGTGTATACTTCTCTCATTGCCTCTTTCTTCGGCTTACGCGCCGTTTATCTTTTTTTCAAGCGTTTATAGGCTCCGCTGAGTTTATTAAACAAAATATCATTCCCCGCAAATAGATTTAACAGGGAAAAATTCTTTTTTTGAAGCAGTTTTACCGTTAAAAGCCATTCCCACCTGTCGCTGGCTTTCGGGTCAAAACTTTCAATCGCACTGCGGTAAGGCTCTTGCTCAATAAAAGCAAGAAAATCTTTTTTGCGTTGCTCTTTTGAGAGCGGATTGTCTTTATGAAAAATATTTAAGCGCATGTTGTCTATGACAATCGCCATAATGCGGTGGTTGCGAAAACTGGCATCTACCTGTGCATCGTCGGGGTAAAACGCCTGTTTGTCGGCAAGCAGAAGTTTTAACAGCGCTTCATATATCTGCGGCAGGTCGGCGCTGTAACGGCGGGTAATGCCCTGCGGGTTGCCGCGATAGTAGTACATAATATAGGGCAAATATGCAATGCGCTCGGCATGAAAATAGGCTTCGGTGTTAAAAACGGCATCCTGCGCCTTCTTTTGCCCTACGGGGAAGAGCAGGTTGTTTTTCACCAAAAACTCTTTGCGGTACAGCGCACCCCACGCCGCGTGGTAAAACGCGCGAGAGGATAAGCCGCAGCGCGTGCCGTAAGACGGGTCCAAACACATACATGAAATGCTCAATTCTCGCCCGGCGCCTTCTTTTACGGGTGTGAGTGCGGTAACGGTGCAAGGCTGTTCCTCTTGTTTTTGTTCCAAAAACTTTAAGCGTTCGTGAATAATGATATCCTCCTGCGCCTCTTGAAAGCGCAATGCGGTTTCCACAAAGTGTTCGGAGAACAGGTCGTCACCATCCGCAAAGAAAATCCATTTGCCCTGTGCTTCGGCAATGGTGCGGTTGCGCACACTGCTCAATCCGCCGTTCTCTTCCATGCGGATATAGCGAATGCGGCTGTCGGCATCCGCATATTCTTTACAAACCTCGGCGCTGTTGTTGGTTGAACAATCGTCAATCAACAGCAGTTCCGTTTCATCGGTCAACTGCCCGCGCAAACCGTCAATATGCGCACGCAAAAAACTTTCTTCGAGATTATAAACGGCAGTGCCGATACTTAATTGAACAGACATGGGACTCTCTTTCTTGTAATTTATAAATTTTAATTATTATGCGTTAAATATTATAGCAAACATTTCAAAAAAATCAACCAAAAAATGTGACAATTTATTGCATAAAATCAACAATATTTACCGTATTTTGCCTGTCGGGTGTGAACTTGACAAGCAAAAATGGGTACTGTATAATGATTTTATCAACATTTACGGGAGAATTTGTTATGTATAAACTAAAAAGACTTTTTACATATATTCGCGTGTTTTTGGAAATGGTTGCCGCCGAAGCGGTAAGCCTTTTTCTCAGAAAAAAGCCGGCATATCGGGATTTATGGATTGTGTCCGAACGCGGCACGGAAGCGCGTGATAACGGCTATCACTTTTTCAAATATTTGCGCCGCGAGCACCCCGCAATTAATGCGGTCTATATTATTGCGGACCATTCGCCCGACCGCGAAAAGGTGGCTTCTCTCGGCACGGTTGTTCCCTACGGCAGTTTTAAGCACTACCTGTGCTTTATTATGGCAAAGTATCGGGTCAGCACGCATATAGACGGCTATTCGCCCGACATTCTTTTCTTTAACAAATTCGGCAAACTTTTTCCCGATAAGGCAAAAAAGGTGTTTTTGCAGCACGGCATTATTAAAGACGATTTGGCGTTTTGCCACGCCGCAAACACGAATATTGATATGTTTGTGTGTTCCGCCGTGCCGGAATATGCGTTTATTGACAAGCATTTCGGCTACAAAAAGGGTGTTTTGCAACTGACCGGGTTGTGCCGCTTCGATAATTTAAAAAAGACGGAAACCCCCACCCATAAACTGCTCTTTATGCCGACATGGCGCTCGGTACAGCGCAGCATAGATAAAAACACTTTCATGCAAAGCGATTACTTTAAAATTTATAACGCATTTTTGAATTCGGAAGCGTTGGCACGGTTGCTGGAACGGGAAAATTACGAACTTGTTTTTTACCCGCATTATGAAGTGCACCGCTTTTTGGATTGTTTCGACACTTCTTTGCCCCGTGTAAAAATCGCCGACTTTGCGCATAACGATGTGCAGGATTTGCTCATTCACAGCGATGTGCTGATTACCGATTATTCTTCCGTATTTTTCGATTACGCTTATATGCGCAAACCCGTGGTGTATTACCAGTATGATGAAAATGAATTTCGCACCGGTCACTACGGCAAAGGCTACTTTGAGTACCGGCGTGACGGGTTCGGCGATGTGGTCGAAACCGAAGCGGAACTCATGAAAAGCCTGGAGCGCATTTTTGAGAATCATTTAGAGCCGGAAAAACTGTATTTAGACAGAATCAATGCCTTTTTCTCGTTTAGCGACACCGAAAACTGCCGCCGCAATTATGAGGCAATTTGTAAGCTGTAAGCCGTTACTCTTTTTTATTGGCATTCTCGACTGTTTCGACATTCTCGGTTGTTTCGGCATTCTCGGTTGTTTCGGCAGGCGCGGGTGCAGGTGCAACCAATTTCAGTTTTTTGGCGACCTTGTTTAAGCCGATTAATTTTAAGGCAAATGCGACTGCCGGCTTAAATTCGGGCATAAACACGTTACCCAAAATATAAATGACTATGGAAACAGCGGAGCCGATAATACCGTAAACGATAATGGCGGGAATGCCCTGCATCGGAATGGCGCGGCAAATAAAGTAAACGATGGCGCCGGAACCGGCGGTCAACAGCCACGACCACAGCAGTTTGAGCATATAAACAGACATTTTTTCTTCGCTGAAATAGTATTTAAACAAAATGCGTGTGCCCCAAGTGCCTTCAATGCCCACAATGCAGAAGATGGTTGAGAGCATAACGCCGGTCACACCGAGGTATTTTACCAAAAGAATATTGAGAACGAGGTTGACCACGGTTTCCACAATCGGGCGGAAGCGGTCTTGCCACCAAAGCCCTGCCGCATCGCGGTAAACATGGCACACGCGGCTGAAGTGAATCGAGAAAAAGTAGATGCAGAAAACGAACATAATCCCGTCCGTAAACATCATTTTCTCACCCACCCATAGCTTGATAAACGGTTGGGTACACGCCACAAGGCATACGGTCAGCCACGAGGTTAAGCCCATATACAGCAGTTGCAGTTTGCGAAAGTCGGCATAGTTTTTGGCTTTGCTCTCTACCACCATGGAGTTGCCGACCGAAGCGGTCACGGAGTTGGAAACGAGTATCATAATGCCCGAAATGGCATTGATGATGTAATAGTAGGTGTTGTATTTGCCCAACAGTGCCAAGCCGAGAAACGCCGAAAGCACGATGGAGTCAAGCGAATTGCGGAACACAAAACTGAGTTTGTGTAAAAACATACCGGCGCAACGCTTTTTGATATTGTTAATTTCTTCTTTGGGCACCGTGCCTTCGCATTTATACTGCGGGTACATCTTGTTGGAGATGATATACAGCGCCAAATTTTTGAGTATGGTGGTCAGCGGCAGGATTATCGAGTACATATAGTAGTTTTTGAACAGGATAATTGCCAGCACCTGCAAGGCGGTACCGCCGATTTTAAAAATGGAATAGATGTTGTTGTTTACGGAATATTTTTGGTCCGCCGTGAACAGGGAGGAACGGTAGGCAAACAGCGCATACGAAAGCACCGTGTTGGCAAGGTTAATAAAAAAGAGCACATATAAATTCATGCCTTCCGGCAGGTCTTTTTTAACAATCAACGGTAAAAACGGTGTTACCGCCAGCCCGAGCACGGTCATAATCAGCGCAATCCAGCGGTAAACGGTGCGGTACAGTTTTAAGAGCGCACACACCGCCGGCGTGTCGTTTTCGGCAAGCGGTTTGTACATACTGTAGACCATTGCCGAACTGATGCCCAGTTCCGAGAGGGAAAGAATTTGTAAAATAGAAACAAATAAACTGTCTAAACCGAGGTAGACTTCACCCAAATAGTGAATGAGTACCGTTCTCATAATAAAGTTGGTCAACATAATGACTAACTTGTTGATAACGGAAGTAATAATATTTCTTCTTGCGTGTTGTGTTCTGGTTGCCATAATTCTAAATTACCTTACTTTTTTACGGACTGATAAACCGCCAATGTTTGGTCGGTGATATGATTCCAATCATATTTTTCTTTGAGCGCCGCGCGCTGTGCCTGCACGGCTGCGGCAGTGGTGTTTTCTTTAAAATCCTGCGCTTTGAGCGCTTCGTGCGCCAGGCAGTATGCCAGCGTTTCTTTTAATGCAGTTACATCGCCCTGTTTGAATGCGTTGCCGTATCCGTCAAGACAATCGGTATTTTCCGCAATGTCGCTGACAATCACGCGTGCATCGTAACCGACTGCTTCCATCAGCGTCATCGGCATGCCTTCAATATCGCTCGGCAATACATAAACAAAACAGTTGGAATAGAGAGAAGCCAATGTTTTGCCGCTCACAAAGTCGGTAAAAATGATGTTATCGTTACCCTTTGCCTGTTCCAGCACGGAACGAATGTAATCGGTTTGCGGGTTGATGCTGCCGGCGATGACCAACTTTTTGTCGGTTTTTAGCGCATTGTATGCATCAATGAGGTAATGCAAGCCCTTTTCGGTGGTGATGCGTGCAAGGAACAAAATGTAGCCGTCTTTTTCTAACCCGAATTTTTCGCGGATAATGTCTGCCGGCTCGGGGGTTACGGGGTTAATGCCGTTGGGGAGCATGATAGCATCGCACCCGTAGGTTTCTTTAAAGTAATTTTGCACATTTTTGGAAAGCACAATCACTTTATCGGCATGCTTTGCCGCCATTTTTTCACCGAACATAATGTATTTGGAAGCGAACCCGCCCCATTTGCCGCGTTGCCAGTCTAACCCGTGAACGGTGGCAACCACACGCTTGCCGCACAGTTTGGCGAGCGGTATCATGGCACAGGGACCTTCGGCGTGGTAGTGTACCACATCATATTTTTTCACACCACAGCGCAAGGTGGCAAATAAAGAGTAGACCATCGCATTGAGTGCAGAGTGTTTGAAGGTGCGCACTTCTTTGATGTGAACCCCTTTATAGTCTTTTATTTTTTCTTCGCCGCAGTTGCGGTTATAGGCGGTAACATCATGCCCCTTTTGCGCCATACGGGTGGCAAGTTCTTCTACCACCACTTCTACGCCGCCGCTTCTGCCCGGAATGCGCTTGTGGCCTATCATTGCAATTTTCATCTGAATACTCCTTTTGCTGTTTGCCCGCCGTCAATCGCTGCCGCGAAAGAGGTGAGCGTGGAAATAAAAACTCATAATTAAATTAATTATATCACAAACTGTGACTATATTCAACAATATATTACTTAAAAACTTTATCTTCTAATAAAGGGAACGGAGGAAACATGAAAAAACATATTGTTATTGAAAGAAAAGAACAGTGCTGTGCCTGCGGAGCTTGCGTGAGTGCCTGTGCGCGCGGCGCCATTCAAATGAAGGCGGATGAAGCGGGCTTTATGTTCCCGACAGTCGATGAAGCGCAGTGTGTTGAGTGCGGCAGATGCCTCGATGTGTGCGCTTTTGAGCAAAAAGGCAAAGGGGCAAACGGCGCGCCGACGGTTTATGCCGCCGTTATTCGGAATAAAGAAGTGTTGGCGCAGTCCTCCTCCGGCGGCATTTTTACCGCCCTTGCCGAGGCGGTTTTAGAAAAAGGCGGCACCGTGTTCGGCGCGGCGTGGACAGAGGATTTTTCTCTTAAACATATTGCCGTGCAATCCAAAAAAGACCTTGCCAAATTGCGTGGCTCCAAATATGTGCAAAGTGAAACCGTCGATACATTCCGACAGGTAAAAGCGTTGCTTAAAGCCGGAAAATATGTGTGTTATTCCGGCACACCCTGCCAAATTGCGGGCTTAAAGGCATATCTCGGCAAAGAGGAAGAAAAGTTGCTCACGGCCGACATTATTTGCCACGGTGTGCCGAGTTTAAAAATGTTGCATGATGATATTGATTATGTGACCGGCGGAAACACCGCCGCCGTAAAAGACATTCGCTTTCGCGACAAGGCGTACGGCTGGGGTGTAAAAGGTTCGCTCACCACCGGCGAAAAGAAGAAAAAATACCATGCCGGCACCTCGCCT
>ONWY01000045.1 GCA_900321665.1 uncultured Eubacteriales bacterium | reverse complement strand
AGCACTCGAGCGGATGCTTTCGTCGGTCTCCTGGTTAATGAAGAGCGAGCCGGAGATGTTGAAGAAGTCGAAGGCGACGCCATAGACTATCATTGATAGCAGGAAAAGCCAGACGCCGTCGCCGGGGTTGCCCATTCCGAAGAAGGCAAAACGCAGCACCCATCCCAGCAAGGCAATCAGCACTACGCGCTTGATGCCGAAGCGCGACAGGATGAAAGGAATGAGCAGGATGCAAAGCGTCTCACTTACCTGCGAGAGGGAAATGAGGATGTTGGCATGCTGGACGCCAAAGGTGTCCTGGTACTCCGCAACGCTGCCGAAGCTGGTGATGAAAGGATTTGCATAGCCGTTGCTGATTTGCAGGCAGAAGCCAAGTAACATCGCAAAGGCCAAAAAGACTGCCATCCGAGGGTTGAGGAACAACTTGAATGCATTCAGCCCAAGTGCTTCAAACAGAGTCTTCTGCTTGTTGTCGTCCTGATTGATAGGCATGCGAGGCATCGTGAGCGCGTAGGCAGCCATCAGCAGGCTCAAGCATCCGCTCACCATCACCATGGAAGAGGTGTCCCGCATCTTTATGTCCATGGGCTACAGCATCGCGGAAGGCCCGCAGGTCGAGACCGTCTTCAACGTCTTTGACGGCCTGAATTCCCCGCCCAACCACCCGAGCCGGGATCTGACGGATACGTTCTATATCACGGAGGATACGGTCCTGCGTCCCCACACCTCGTCCGTACAGGTGCGCACGCTCAAGACCAAGAAGCCCCCGATCAAAGTCATCTCCCCGGGACGCTGCTTCCGCTGCGATACCCCGGACGCGACCCACAGCCCGATGTTCCATCAGATCGAGGGCCTGGTCGTCGATGAAGGCATCACCATGGCAGATTTAAAGGGCACGCTGGAGGCATTCGCCAAGAGGCTTTATGGCGAGCAGACCAAAACACGCTTTCGCCCGCACCACTTTCCCTTTACCGAGCCGAGCTGTGAGATGGATGTCAGCTGCTTCAAGTGCGGCGGCAAGGGCTGCTCGATGTGCAAGGGCGAAGGCTGGATAGAGATTTTAGGCGGCGGCATGGTGCACCCGAAGGTGCTCAAAAACGGCGGAGTCGATGCCGAAAAATACAGTGGCTTTGCCTTCGGTATCGGCTTGGAGCGACTTGTGATGTTCCGCTTCGGTATTGATGATATGCGCTTGTTATATGAAAACAACATGAAATTCTTGGAGCAGTTTTAAGGAAGGGGGTATTCAAACATGATTTTATCAAAAAGATGGTTAAATGATTATTGCGAGATTGATATTGATGATAAGGAGTTTGCCGAAGCGATTACCCTCACCGGCTCTAAGGTTGAAGGTTGGGAGCATGAAGGCGAAGAATTAAAAAACATTGTTTTAGGTAAGATTGCCGCTATCGAGCGCCACCCCGACAGCGACCATTTGTGGGTCTGTCAGGTAGATATCGGCGCCGCGGAGCCGGTGCAAATTGTCACCGGTGCGCAAAACCTGAAGCAGGGTGATTATGTGCCGGCAGCGCTGCACAAGAGTGTGGTAGCAGGCGGGCAAAAAATCACCAAGGGCAAGCTTAGAGGTGTTCCGAGCAACGGTATGCTCTGCTCGGTAGCGGAGCTTGGCTTAACGGTCAATGATTTCCCGAGCGCGATTGAAGACGGCATCATGACTATCACCGACGAGTGCGAGCGCGAGCTCGGCAAGGACATTCGCGAGGTGCTGCGCTTCAACGATACCAAAATTGAGTTTGAAATCACCTCCAACCGCTCCGACTGCCTGTCGGTCACCGGCCTTGCCAGAGAGGCTGCTGCCACCTTCGGCAAAAAGTTCAAAATGCCGCAGCCCATTGTCAACAAAGGTCACGGCGATGTCAATGCACATTTAAGTGTCAACATTCTCAACCCGGCGCTGTGCTACCGCTATATCGGTGCCGTGGTCGAAAATGTGCGTATTAAACCCAGCCCGCTGTGGTTAAGAGAGAGGCTCAGAGCGAGCGGTGTGCGCCCGATTAATAACATTGTCGACATCACCAACTATGTGATGCTCGAATTGGGGCAGCCGATGCATGCGTTTGATTTGCGCTACTTAGAGGGCAATACAGTCAATGTCAGAAACGCGCGACAGGGCGAAACCATCACCACCTTAGATGGCGAGCAGCGCGCGCTTAGCGAGGATATGCTCGTGATTGCCGATAGCGAAAAGCCCGTTGCCGTTGCCGGTGTTATGGGCGGCGAGTACAGCGGTATTATGGACGACACAACCACCATTGTCTTTGAATCCGCTTGCTTTAACGGCTACAGTGTTCGCTCCACCGCAAAAGCACTCGGCATGAGAACCGAAGCCTCCTCCAGATACGAGAAGGAGCTCAACCCCGAAGGGTGCATGCTGAGCATGATGCGCGCTTTGGAGCTGGTGCAGATGTTGGATGCCGGCGATGTGGTCAACGGAATGATTGATGTATTCCCCACCCCGAAGCCGGAGGTCACTCTGCCGTTGGATGCCGATTGGATTAACCGCTTCATCGGTATCGATGTCAGCAAAGAGGAAATGGCGCGCATTTTAGAGAATATCGGCTTTACCGTAAAAGGCGGTAAGTTGACCGCACCCTATTTCAGAAACGATATCGAGCACATGGCGGATGTTTCCGAGGAAATTGCCCGCTTCTACGGCTTTGATAAAATCCCGAATAAAAAGCTTGTCGGTGTGGCAGAGGCAAAGCTGACCGCCGAGCAGCAGTTTGAAAAGTTGGTGGAAAGTACCTTGCGCGCGGCAGGCTACTCCGAAATCAGCACCTTCTCCTTTATCAGCCCGAAGGCATATGATAAAATCATGCTTGCCGAGGATAGCGCGATGCGCGAGAGCGTTGTTATCTCCAATCCCTTGGGTGAAGATACCTCCGTGATGCGCACCACCGCCATTCCGAGCATGCTCGAGGTCATTGCGCGCAACTACAGTTTCCGCACCCCGCGCGCCAAATTTTATGAAAACGCCACCACCTACCGCTCCAACGGTTTAGAGCAGCTGCCCGATGAAAGGAAGATGCTTACCTTCGGCGAGTACGGCGCGCAGAGCGATTTCTACACCCTCAAGGGTACCGCGCAGAAGCTGCTCGATGTGTTAGGGATTAAAGATGTAGAATATGTAGCATACACAGACAGCGCCACCTTCCACCCCGGCAGAACCGCCAAGATTTTTGCCGGCGATAAAGAGCTTGGCATCATCGGCGAAATTCACCCGAATGTATGCAAAAACTACAAAATAGGCACCAAGGCTTACATCGGTTACCTCGACAGCGCGGCGCTGTTCGCTATCAAAAACACCGATAGACTCTATCAGCCGCTGCCGAAATTCCCGGCGCTGACACGCGACTTATCTCTGGTTTGCGATAAGAGCATGGAGGTTGCCGCTCTCGAAAAGGCAATCAAGCGCGGCGCAGGCAAGATGCTTGAAAAGGTCGAGCTGTTTGATATCTTTGAGGGTATCCAAGTCGGGCTCGGCAAAAAGAGCGTTGCTTTCTCGCTGACCCTGCGCTCCCCCGAGCGCACCTTAACCGATGCCGAGGCAGACAGCGCTGTGCAAAAGGCGCTCAAGGCATTAGAGGAAATCGGCGCACAAATCAGAAGCTGAGTTTTCAGATATTAATAATTTATAAATTTTTAAAAGGAATTATTGTAATTTGAAAATATATTGTATATAATATATGCGAAGGGTCAGCTGTCATATTCTATTTCACGGAGGTGCTTTAAAATGCATGATAAGACACAAACTTTTAAATTACCAACCAATTTAGAGCTTGATACCAAGTCCATTTTAAAAGAGGTTTACAACGCTCTTGATGAAAAGGGCTACAACCCGATAGACCAAATTGTGGGCTATTTGCTTTCAGAGGACCCGACCTATATCACCACACACAATAACGCAAGAAGCCTCATTCGCAGGATTGACCGCGATGAGCTTTTACAAGAGCTTGTGATTGAGTATATTAAAAAATAATTGAAACGGAGAGAACAATGGCGCAAAAGACTAAAAACAACTTTTTGATGTATAAGGGAAAGCCGCTTGTCAGAAACGGCAACACCATATACTACGGCTTTATGGACCAAAGCCATGTCGTAATGCTCACTGTTTTAAATACCAAAAAGGTGAATGATACCGAGATTGCAGACAGAGTCAGAATCCAGCTGATTGCAACCGATATCACCCTCAACCCGCTGGAGGCAATGGTGAAAACGAGCGAAAAGAGCGGCTTGTTTGAAGCGCTTGACCTCGCTTCCATTTGGTTAGAAAGAGCATTAAAGAAATAAGCTAATAACAAAAAAAGGCTGTCTCGACAAGAGACAGCTTTTTTTACTCACTTGATTAGCAAAAACCGCAAGATTTTGCAGCATTTTCGCTAATTATTTTCAACAATCTCTCGCTTTTTAGTCTATTTTCACAAAGCATTGCTTTATATATTATCTACTCTACCCATTGCGCAACAGCATCAAATTTAATATATTTATATTAGGAATAACAAAATCGCTAAAAAAGGAGTGATTGCCCGTGAAAAAGCTTATTTGCCTGATGATTGCTTTGGCTCTCATCATAAGCTCGGTTCATGCAAGTCTACTTGCTTTTGCCGCCGCAAGTGAAAGTGTCGAGAATGTAGCGGAGAGCTTGGGCGAACTGAACCAAGAGCTCGGCGAAGAGGGAAAGGATACAGAGCAAATTGCGCTCTCGCGCATTATCGTAAAGTCCGTAAAACGACCTCCCGCCTATGGTAATGCCCTTTACCTTCCGGGCTTTGAGCACTATCACTTTTTCCAATATAACAGCGCTGCGGAAGCTTCCGAAGCACTTGCATACTATCGCTCCCTGCAAAATGTTATTTGGGCAGAGGCAGACCAACCTGTCAGTGCCAATGTTCATGAATACCAATTTGGTGATTATATGCTTGGCGCACCTGCTGCCAAGCAATGCATAGAAGCAGATTTTCCGAGCGCTGAGACGGTGAAGGTTGCCGTGGTTGACAGCGGCATTAACTTTAGCCTTTTTACCAATTTTTTATCATACAAAAACTACTCTAAAACAGTCCGCTGTGTGGATTCTAAAGTAAACACCTCCACCTCAGGAAGCGAGAATAGCGCCAATGATGACCACGGTCACGGAACAATGTGCACGGAAATCATTCTGCGCAATACCACAGAAAATGTTCAAATCACCGGCTATAAGGCATTGAACAGCTACGGCTCGGGTACCACTGTTGATATTGCCACCTGCATTCGAAAAGCTGCAGAGGACGGTGCTGATGTCATTAATCTGAGCTTGGGCGGCGTTGCTTCCGAAACAATGCTTGAAGCGGTAGAATATGCCTACCGGCAAGGCAGTGTAGTCGTGTGCGCCTCGGGCAATGATGCGACTGATTGCGGGCTTTATGCGCCCGCTTGCTCCGATAAAGCCATCACCGTCGGCGCATTGGATAAATCCGGGCACAGGGCCAACTTTTCAAACTATGGAAAGGCACTGGATTTTGTTGCCCCCGGGCACAACATTTATTTTCATTCCTCCGCCGCCTTGGGCTCGCTGATAGGTCTCGGACCCGGAGAGCACAGCGGCACCTCCTTCGCCTCCCCTTATATCGCTGCCGAGGTCGCATTGCTTTTAAGTGCCAAACCGCATTTATCAAAAGAGCAAGTGGTCGAAGAATTAAAAAGCGCTTGTGTTGACTTTCCGACACTCGATTACCACAGCGGTTTTATTCAAAGCGAGGAAGATTACGGTTTTGAGTACACCGCTACAAAGCCCACCTCCGGCTTGTTGGTGGATACAGATGATAAAAGCTTATTCTACGGCTTTGGTATGCCGCAAATTGATGTCTTGCTCGACCACATTGCGCACGAAACGGCAAGCCTGCCCGCCCCTGTTCCGAGCATTGAGCCCGGTGAGTACTATGACAGCGAGCTAAGCGTTACACTCGAGGCACCGGAGGGAAGCACAATTTACTACACACTTGATGAAACCTATCCCATCCCGACAAGCGAAGTGTATTCAAGTCCGATACCTATTGAGGATTTCACTTCTCTGCGCGCAGTAGCATATAGCGACGGTTCTCCTCGCTCCGCGCCCTTGAATGCCGCCTACACCTGCACTTACCATGCCGATGAAAGCGATTTTACCCTTTCCGATTCCGGCAGTGAAGTAACGGCATATGCGGGAGAACACACCAATATTATAGTGCCCGAAAGCATTCAGGGCTTCACTCCCGATACCTTTCACCTTAACACCGGCGATATCTACCTGACCGGCTTGCGCCTGCCAAGCAGCTATCATACGCTGAAAATTGAGAACCCGGAGCAGAAAACATTCAGTTATTCAAACAAGCTGATGATTCTTGAGGCTGCACAGCTGCAAACCGTTCTTCACGAAAAATATACCCCCTTCACCCGCCTTGCTGTTTTGCATTGCCCGCAGCTGCAATCCTTTTATTCTTCAAGCTTTTTGCTCAAGGAATTGGACTTGCCCGTGGCAAAAACCGTCTTTTGCTACAATTGCTACAACCTGCAGCGCGTCTCAATTCCGGAGGCTACGCAAATAGAATCAAATGCTTTTTACAACTGCAAGTCGTTAAAAGAATTGGATGCGCCAAAAGCAAAAAGTATCGGCAGCAATTCCTTTACAAACTGTTACAAGCTGCACAAACTCAATTTAGAGCAGGTTGCCAATGATACCGACAAGCCTTCTGCCTTTGCTTTTAAAAACACCTACTTTCTCACCGAACTGCGCCTGCCCAACATCCGCTTTATTGATACCAATTTCTTCGAAAACAGCAATGTAAGCTACTTATATGCACCGGCGCTTGTGCAAGCGAAATCCCTGCCGCTGAATGAATATGAAACCTCCATCGACTATTCCGATTTTGCCTTTTTCCAAAACTTTAAAATCATTGTTTCCTCGGCATTTGAGGATTGCTCGGTTGTGTGCAACAGAACAAAAAAAGTGCTTTCTGTGGAGCATCACTATCACAGCTTCCTTACCATCTACAGCACGCCCGGCACCTATGCACAAAGCTATGCCGCAGAGCAAGGGCTCGATTTTGTTTCTCTGCCCATGCTGCAAAGCGAGCCGCTGGAGATGGGCTATCGGGCAGACGGCATAATTGAAGCGGATGTGCTCGGCTTCCGGCTCTCATATCAGTGGTACGGCACCAATATTAAGGACAATCGCTTGGGAACGGCGCTGAAAGGAGAAACAGCCTCCACAATGGATACTTCCCGCTATCATTATGATTACTACTATTGTATCATTCATAGCGAGGACGGTGCATTTAGCAGCGAAATCGTGACCGGCAAGAGCAACGGTGCTCTCTACGATGTCAACCATGACCACACCGTGAACATCGGCGATATCAGCCTCATTCTGCAATATTTCGGGCAAGCGCGCACGGAACAAAACCAAATGTGCGATATCAATGGCGACGGTATGATTGACATTGCCGATATTTCCATACTCACTCATTCACAAATTTACGGAATTGAGATTTAATCAAAAAAGCAAAAAAGGACTATTATGCTGCTCGTAGCATAATAGTCCTTTTTATAAACGATTTAGAACAACCCGGTGATAACCCCGTTGGAATCGACATCAATGTTTTCTGCCGCCGGGCGCTTGGGAAGCCCCGGCATGGTCAAAATATTGCCGGTGAGTGCGACAATAAAGCCGGCGCCTGCATTGATTTTGAGTTGCCTTACCGTAATGCGGAAGCCCTCGGGTGCCCCGAGCAGCTTGGCGTTATCGGAGAAGGAATACTGCGTTTTTGCCATGCAAACGGGCAACTCACCGAAGCCGAGCGCTTCAATTTTTTCGAGCTGCGCTCGCGCTTCCTCGGTAAAATCGACACCCTCGCCGCCGTAAACCTTCGTGGCGATGGCATTAATTTTTTGCTCAATGCTTTGGTGAATATCGTAGCAGAAGCGGAAATGATTTTCCTGCTCGCAAAGCCTGACCACCTCTTGCGCCAAATCGGTACCGCCTGCACCGCCAAATTCCCAAACGGTGGAGGTGCACACATTG
>ONWY01000067.1:11691-16731 GCA_900321665.1 uncultured Eubacteriales bacterium | reverse complement strand
ACCTGCTTGCCCGGTACAAATTCTTGTATAATGCGTTGTTTTTCTTCAAAATTGGTATCTTGCATAGTTTCTCCGTAGAAAGTTTTATCTGCCAAAAGAGCACCCGCTTCGCACTTTGCTTGCTGCGCGCGGCTCTTTTCGCTTTTATTACATCAGTGCATCAAAAATTTCCGGTCTGGGGTTCGGGATAACCACCTCGGAAACCACCATGCCCTCGGCATTTTTGCAGTGAATGCCCGCATCAATGGAAGCCTTGACTGCCGCTACCTCGCCGGTGAGCACCACAAAGCTCTTGCCGCCGATACCGGTGCCGAGCCTGACATCCATCAAATCCACATCTGCCGCTTTGACCGCAGCATCGGAAGCATAGACCGCAGCGGTCACGCTGAAAAATTCCATCACACCTACCGCGTTGGTCGGCAGAGGCGTGACAGCGCTGTTTATGGCGGCAATCACCTGCGGATGCACGCGGGGAATCACACATGAATCAATGGTGTGGTCCGCACCGATGGCTGCGCCGGCTTCGAGGGAAGCCTTGACTGCCGCTACCTCGCCGGTAAACAAAATGTAGTATTTACCGGGGCAGCCGGCTCTGGCAAAGAGCAAATCGGTCTGAGCCGCTTTCAAAATGGCATCGGCTGCTTCAACGCCCTTTGCGATACTGTTTAATTCCAAAAAACCTATTGTTTCGTACATAATAGTCTCCTTATACCGAGTGGAGTGTTGAGAGTGGAGCATGGCAGCGCGATAGCGCCGGGTGCTCCCTTGGGCAAGCGCGAGCGATGTTTGCAACGGCTTGCCGAGAATGTATATTGTTTATTTTATTTTTTTTGAATGGTAATGGACATATTTTCAACCGCACTTACCGTTCCGCTGATGGAAGCGTGGATATTGGCACCGAGGCTCCCATCCGGGCAAGCTGCAATTAATTGACCG
Organism: uncultured Eubacteriales bacterium; assembly: GCA_900321665.1. Lineage (GTDB taxonomy): Bacteria > Bacillota > Clostridia > Oscillospirales > Acutalibacteraceae > RUG714. Next base: position 15,795 of record ONWY01000067.1, on the reverse strand, counting down.
CAGTCGACTGTATCGCCGACAGCGACCACCGCCTCGCTCGGCGCGCCAATATGCTGCTTGAGCGAAATCGTAACGCTTTGCGGCTCAAATTCCTTGCAGGTTTTGATTTGGTAATCATAATATTTCCCGACACCGGCGCGGTTTGCAGCACGCTTGGTGGGAATTTTTCGGTACTCGCGGTTCGCATCTGCTTCATAGGTCTGCGCCTGTTTCGGGTAGCGAATGCCTTTTTTGCCAAGCTCCTGCTTGATGAGGGCATTAACCTTGCGCGGTTGCAAGCCCATCGGGCAGGCAAAGAGCTCGCATACCCCGCACTCGCAGCACAGCAGTGCATTAATTGCTTCGGGGTCTTCTGCCACTTGAGCCGCGGAGCCGCAGGCAATCTTGCGCATCATTTTGTGCGGTTGAATGGGGTGACCGAGCATGTGGCGCGGGCAAAGCTCCGAGCAATAGGTGCATTGGATGCACGCCGCCTTCGCGCGGTTAATGGTGTGCTCGACCGGTGTTTGGTGCAGGCTCGGCAGCCGCGAATCCTTCGGCAACAGGATATAGCCGGAGGTCGTTTTGGTGACAGTGGTGGCGAGCGCCTGCTCCTTGGTCAGCGGTTTACCCATCATCGGGCCGCCGTTAATGACAAAGTAATCCTCGATATTGGCGCCGCCTGCCTGCGCCAGGCAATCGGCAAAGGAGGTGCCAATCGGCACGTGCAGCACGGTCGGGTTTGCCACCTCGCCGGTCATGGTCAAAAACTTGTGGGTAAAGGGTTTATCTGCCGCCGCATCGTGAATAGCGAGAATGGTTGCCACATTGGATACGACACAGCCGACCTCCAGCGGAATTGCTGCAGGCGGCACCACCTTGCCTGTGACCTCGTATACCATTACCTGCTCATCGCCGGCGGGGTAGAAGGAGGGGAAGGTGTGCAGTGTTACCTTGCTGTTTTTTTGGTTGATTGCATTTTGCAATGCCGCGATTTCTTCAACATACGGCTCCTTGAGCGCAATGGTGCAATCCTTCGCACCTAAATGCTGCATTGCCGCTTCGCAACCGGCAATAATTTCGGGCGCATAGTTGCACATCACATAGCGGTCGGTGCGCAAGAGCGGTTCACATTCGGCAGCGTTGATAATCAGGTGCTCGGGCTTTGCGTTGTATTTTACATGGGTCGGAAAGCCTGCACCGCCGCAGCCGACAATACCTGCGCTGAATATTTGATCGGTCAAACTCATTTTGTCACCTTACAATCTTTATATTCTTTACCTCTTACCGCCCGCGGCAGCAGGCGAGAGGGTAGTGTTCGGTTTTATTTATTCTGCGATTTTTCTCTGTCGACTTCCAACGAGTCAATCACACCGACTATGGTGCTGTCAATCGCAATCTCATCTCTGCCCAAAGCGCGCCTGGCGGTAGAACCGTTGACAACGAGCACTCTGTCGCCGACACCGGCGCTGACAACATCGGCTGCCACAAAGTCGCCGCCGACTGCTCTGCCATCCTTCAACTCCTGCACCACCATCAGCTTTAAGCCGGTGAGAGTATCTTCCTTTTTGGTTGCCCAGACATGGCCTTTTACTTTACAAATGATCATAGGTTTTTCTCCTAATCGACAAATTCCACTTTGATTTGGGAGTGGTTAAAGATATCCTTCGCAGAGGGGGTAATCACCGTGCCGCAGCGCAGGCGAACCACACCGCCGGTGCATTTTTCGACCAGCTCTTTTGCCACGCGCTCGGTAATGACTTTGTCCGCAGTGTTATCCTCAATGGCGCTGCGCTCTAAATTGTTGCCTTGCCATTGCTCCTTGACCACCTTCACACCGAAGGTGCGCAGGGTGTTGACATAGCCCTCGAGCATATTATAGAAATTGCGGTTGCTCACAGTGCGCTTGTATTGCTTATACGGCAGCCCCGCTTCCAATAAATACACCTCTTTGCCGCTTAAAATGGCATTGGTGACAGCGCAAGAGAGCTTGCCGGCATCTTTACCCAGCGCGCAGTCCGCAAGCTCGGTGAAAGAGAGCTTTGCGATAAACACCGCTTCAAAGGGCGCAATATCGCCCTCGTAGGTACCGATATCGGCAAAGGAAAAGCGCTCCTTTGCAAAGGCGGGAACTGCTGCCGGGTCGCCGCTGAGCAGCGCGACAGGCTTTGCAGCCGCAGTGGGGGAGGATGTTAAGTTTTGCTCCGCTAAGCGCTTGATTACCTCTTTGGTAATCAACTCCACTAAAGCTTCGTTTGTTAAATTACTCATTTTGTTTCCTATAAAAATAAGATAAATTTCGAAATTGCCGCGGCGCTAAATGCGCGCAGCGCATTCACACAATGGTGCCTGTATCGGCTTTGCCCAGGCAGCATGCATTTGCTTCATCAAAATCAATATGCATCGCAAGGGCGAATTTTTCGCTGACTCGGATCATCACATTATCGAATGTAACAGGGCGCGAAGTGTTTGCCGAAACCTTCACACTTTGACCGTCGCTGACACCGTAATACGCAGCATCGGCAGGGGTCATATGAATGTGGTTTTGGGCGACGATGACCGAGCCCTTTGCATTTAAGCACGCAGTGGGGCTGACCAAAAGCACATCGCCGGCACCGCTCAAATCACCCGAGAGGTTAATCGGCGCTTTGATGCCCAAGGAGCGGCAATCGGTCATGGAAAGCTCCACCTGCACCGCTTTTCTCTCGGGACCCAAGACAGCGACATTCACAAGCTCGCCCTTTGCGGTGACAAGCTTTAAGCGCTGCTCGCTCAAAAATTCTCCGGGTTGGGATAAATCTCTTTTTTTGGTTAATGTGGCACCCTTGCCGAACAACAGCTCGACCGCTTCCTTGCTCAGGTGCACATGCCTTGCGGAAGCTTCTATCGGAACAGGCTTTTTGCTCTCGCCGACTTGCGAAAGCACCTTTTCGACAATGCTTCGGATTTCATTTTCATTCATAGCTTAATCGTACTTTCCTGAAACTTTTTTGCAAAACATAATGTAGACACAGCTCGAGAGCCGATTGAGCGCCTCGATGATATCCGCGCGTTGTATTTCGGTGCCGACTGTGAAAGCGGCGGCAGCCGCCAGCTCGGTTTCGCGAATAAAGGTGCGCAGGCTGTTGAGCGCCACGCAGACCTTGCCCATCGAGTAGTGCGGAACGGAGTGCTCAATGCCGAAAACTTCTTTTAAGTGGTGGGAGGCATAGCGAAGCGCGGCGGAATCCATACCGAAAATTTCGATATCCGCCAGGGGCTCATCCTTCACCTCGCACGCAAGAATTTGCTGCACAAAGCGCATCACTTCATCTAACTCCTGCGCAATCGCAGGATAGCCGCATTCCTCGGCTGTGATTTGGGTTTGCATAATCAGTGCCTCTAAAGAATCCAACTTGCCGCGAAAGAGGATGCGCGCATCATTTTTGGGTACCAAGAGGTTGCCCCGCAAATGTGTCATATGCTCCGGCTTTTCGGCATAGCCCTTACCGCTGTGGTAATCGACAAAGCGGTGAGCGCCTTTGGAGGCAATGGGTGTGTAGCTCATCACACCTTTGCCAAAGCTGCCGCCGCTGTGCGAGCCGGTGGCAACCGCGGTGGTCTTCACAAGCTCCAGCGCATGCGTTGTAATGTATTCCTTCGCAAGCTCGGTGATGAAGGTATCGGGCGCCACAAAAACTTTGTTGCCTTCGCGCTTCACCGTGCCCGAGCGCAGCTCGGCTTCGGTCAGAATCTTACCCATTGCATCTCCTTTCCCGCTGCCGGGGGCGAAGCCGCCCCCGATAGCTATTCTTAATTTTTAGGTAGGCACTTAAGACCAAAACTCGGTAGAGAATTTTGGCTTTTGAGCACATTGCTCATTGGTTTTCAAAACCCGGTGCGGGCTTTGAAAGGCTGCTTCAATCCGTTAGTTCTTGTCGCAGTTGTCAAGAGAGGGAAGAATGTATTCCACCTCACCGTGGGGACGAGGAATGACATGAACAGAAACGAGCTCGCCAACTTTGGAAGCTGCTGCTGCGCCTGCATCGGTAGCTGCTTTAACAGCACCTACATCACCTCTTACCATAACGGTAACAAGACCGCCGCCAACATGAACCTTACCGATAAGGTTTACATTAGCTGCCT
>ONWY01000067.1:0-11649 GCA_900321665.1 uncultured Eubacteriales bacterium | reverse complement strand
CCTAAAAAATGTTTTTTATTTTTATTTGAAAGGCATCGATTGCTCGTATGCCTCGACAACCGTTTATAGTTTTTAGTGTTGAGTGTTTAGTTGCCCAATCTCTTTAAAATTTCCTTTGTGATGGCTTCCACATCCGCAGCGTTCACATTGCTGCTTGCCGCTGCGGGCTTTGCCGCGCTTGCAAACGCAGAGGGTTGCGGTGCCGGAACGGCACACGGCTTTTTGGAGTGCACGCGCGACTGCTTGATGATTTCATCATAGCCTGCGTTGATTTGCTCGTTGAAATGCGCGCCGTAAACATCCTCGCGCATCTTCACGCCGCCTGCAGAAGGAGTCGGCGTGTAGCCCGCGGTTTTTGCCGGTGCGGGATTGGAGCCTCTAACCTCCTCCAATTCCTTGATACCGTATGCCACGCGGCGAATGTTAATCAGGTTTAAGGGTGTGATGTTGTCGCTCGTTGCGCTGCCGCCGACTGCGCCGCAACCCAAGGTAAGTGCAGGAGCAAGGGCAGTGGTAGCGCCGGTGCCGCCGAGTGCGCCCGGGGTGTTGACCAGGAGCCTGGAAACCGGCTTTTTGAGAGCGAATTCCTTAATCACATTTTTATCCTGCGAGTGAATGGTCATGGTATGGCCGACACCCTCATTGTAGAGAATTTGCATACATCTCTCGCATGCCGCTTCCCAAGAGGGCTCGGTGTAAAATGCCAAAATCGGGCAAAGCTTTTCTCTGGAGTAGGGATTGTCTTTTGCTACCGTGGTCTGCTCGGAAACGAGCACTCTCGTGCCCTCCGGGATAGAGAAGCCTGCCATGTCGGCAATCACCTTAGCGCTCTTGCCGACAATCTTCGGGTTCATCGTGCCGTTGGCGCGCAGAATAAAGCCGGAGAGCTTCTTGGTTTCCTCGGCATTGAGGAAATAGCCGCCCTGCTTTTTGACTTCCTCGACCACCTTATCTTTAATGCATTTTTCGGTCACAATGCTTTGCTCGGAAGCGCAGATAGTGCCATTATCAAAGGTCTTGGAATCGAAGATGCGCTTGACCGCAAGCGGGATATCCGCTGTTCTTTCAATATATGCCGGGCCGTTGCCGGGGCCGACGCCGATGGCGGGGTTGCCCGAGGAATATGCCGCTCTGACCATGGCTTCACCGCCTGTGGCGAGAATCACACCGATATCGCGGCTCTTTAAAAGGGTGTTGGTGGCATCAATCGTGGTTAAGGAAATAGATTGCACAATGTCTGCCGGTGCACCCATTTTTTGAATGGTATCGCGGATGATTTTGACCGTTTCCAAGATACAGCCCTTCGCATTGGGGTGGGGGCTGATGATAATCGCGTTGCCGGCTTTGATGGAGATGATAGATTTATACATCGTGGTGGAGGTAGGGTTGGTGGAAGGAATGAGCGCGGCGACAATGCCCATCGGCACGCCGACCTCCATTAAGCCGCAGTCCTCGCACTCGTTGATGATGCCGACTGTTTTCATATCCTTGCAATAGTTGTAGGTAATGGTGCTGCCCAAGAGGTTTTTGAGCACCTTATCCTGCCAAACGCCGAAGCCGGTTTCCTCCACAGCCATTTTGGCGAGCTTTTCGGCTTGCGCGGCGCACGCGGCGGCGATTGCCTCAATGAGTGCATTCACCTTCTCTTGGGAGTAGGTGGCAAGCACCTGCTGCGCCTTCTTTGCGTTTGCAATTAAATCTCTTACTTCTTGAATCGATTGTAAATCTCTGTCTAAAGCCATGATGTTTTCTCCTATCTGCTGATGTATCTATCTTAAATATTTTAATCCATTATGATTCATAATCAATCGGGTTGTCGCACAAGCGGCAAATTCTTTCGCCGAAGGCTTCGCACGCCGCCTTGCACGCCGATTGCTCTCCGGTGAGCAGCCCGCCTGCAAAGTTGGTTTCGCTCGGCGGTGCATAGGTGACCTTCAGCTCCACATCCGCCGCCTTCAGCGCGGCATCCAAGCCGCAGATGGCTTCGCTCGGGGGCGCAATCAAATATGCCATGGCGGTTCCCTCCGGCACCTCCGCTTGGGCGGAGAGGTAGGAACCGGTGCGCGAAATACACTGTGCAAAGTAGACCACCGAATCATCGCTGTTGGCGCTGATAAATGCGGCATCGTTTTCAATGTAGCTGACCGCTGCGCTGACTCCGCTTTTGACCTCTGCCGGGTCGGGCGAGCCCAAAATGCCGATAAACTCGCCTGCATAGGCGGTGGAAGCATTGCCGCTGCCGGCATACATGCTGCGCGCATACACAACGGTGCATTCCGCTTTTTTGGTCGCTTCATCGAGCGCCGCGTAGGAAACATCGTCGCAATCGGTGGTGATGATGCCAAGGGAGTGGATACCCTCCGGCGCACCGAGTGTTTGCAGCAGCGCGGCATCCGCATTGGGAATGATTTGCACACTGAGTATGTTGGTTTTTATCTTATCTCCACGCATAGAGCTGACCTACTTCTTTAAGTTTACACCGCTTGCCTTGTTTTTCATAATCAGGTCAATGACCTCGGCAAGGTAAGCGCCTGCTTCTACGGGGGTGATACCGCCCTTGTGAATGTTGGATACGACGGTTCTCAAGCTTTCGCTCATGCCGACCTTGGAACCGTAGGTGATGTACGCACTCATGCTCTCGGCGGTGCCAAGACCCGGTCTTTCGCCAATCAAAATGCAGGTGACCTTGGAGCCGAGCAGCTCGCCGGCATGGTCCATACACGCCACTCTGCCGAATTTTACAAAGAAGGGGGTGCCGACACTGTAGCCGAGTGCTTTTACACCGTCCATCACCGCGGGAAGCACATTTTCAATGTTGGCTTCAATCGCCTTGGAGCTGAGCCCGTCGGAAACAATGAATTGCACATCGGGGTTTGCAGTGCAGTGGGCTTTGATTTGCGCCGCGGTTTTCTCGCTGAACTTTCTGCCTAAATCGGGGCGGGTCAGGTGCTCGTTGCGGTCATGGCAGCAGGTTTGCACGGCAAACAGGTTCATCTTTTCGATTAAGCCCTCGTCCACATCCGCAAAGACCGAGTCTCTTGCGGCGGCATGGTCTGCGCGCAATGCCAGGTAGGTTTTGGTCTTTAGCCTTGCGCCGGCTTTGCCGACACCGATGCGCGCCGGTGTTTTGGAAAGCATCCTCTGCAGGCCGTCGGGGTCTGCGGGATTGTCCAACAGCGGGCGGTGCTTGACCTCGGGAGCAGCAATATCTTCAATTTCCGCAAAGGCGGTACTATCGCTCGCCGCGGCGGTTTCCACCGCGCGCTGTACCTGCGCCGGGCTGACACTCTCGGTCGTTCCTCCGCTTGCGGCAAGCTGCGCCATCACAGCCTTTACAATGCTATCAATTTGGTTGTTATCCATAATTTTACCTCGGTAAAAAGAATGCGAAATGTATTAGTGCTTTAAGAAAACGGTCGGGTCGCCGGCTTTGGCGGTCAGCTTGCCGTTTTCATAAAATCCCATTTTCTCTAACCACTGTTCAAATTCCTTGATGGGGCGCAGGTTTAAAATTTCTCTGAGTGCCGCCGTATCGTGGTAGGCATTGGTTTGGTAGTTGAGCATGACATCGTCGCTCGAGGGCACGCCCAAAATGTAGTTGATACCGCACGAAGCCAAGAGCAGCGAAAGGTTTTCAATATCGTTTTGGTCTGCCATCATGTGGTTGGTGTAGCAGCAGTCGCACCCCATCGGGATGCCGGAGAGCTTGCCCATAAAGTGGTCCTCGAGACCGGCGCGGATGACTTGGCGCGAATCGTACAAATACTCGGGACCGATAAAGCCGACAACGGTGTTGACCATAAAGGGTTGAAATTCTCTGGCAAAGCCGTAGCAGCGCGCTTCCATGGTGACCTGGTCGGCACCGAAGTGCGCGTCGCTCGAGAGCTCGGAGCCCTGCCCGGTTTCAAAATACATCACATTCGGGCCGGTGGCGGTGCCTTCGGTCAGCATCAGCTGCCTGGCTTCTCTGACAATATCGGTGGTGAAGCCGAATGCTTCGTTGCCCTTTTGGCTGCCGGCGATGGATTGGAAAATCATGTCGCACGGTGCGCCGCGCTTGACCGCTTCAATCTGGGTTGTGATATGCCCTAAGACACAAATCTGTGTCGGGATTTCAAATTCATTTTTTACCTCATCAAAGCGCTTTAAGACTTCGCTTAAAGAGGAGATGGTGTCGTTTACGGGGTTTAGGCCGAGCAGTGCATCACCGCAGCCGTAGCTTAAGCCTTCAAAAAGAGAAGCGGTGATACCGTCGGGATTATCGGTGGTGTGGTTGGGCTGCAATCTTGTGGAGAGGCAGCCGCGCTTGCCGATGGTGGTGTTGCAGTGGGCGGTCACACGCACCTTATTGGCACCGTAAATCAAATCAAGGTTGCTCATCAACTTGCATACGCCGGCGATGGTTTCGCTGGTCAAGCCTCTTGAAAGGCGGCGAATATCAGCCTCGGTGGTGTTTAAGTCCAAAATATATTCGCGCAGCTGCGCCATGGTCCAGCCCTTGATTTCGCTGTAGATTTTTTCATTTAAGGAGTCTTGATTGAGGCGGGTGACATCGTCTTCCTCGTAGGGAACGACCGGGTTTTCGCGCAAATCGCTGACAAGCAGGTTGGAAAGCACCTCTTTTGCCGCAATGCGCTCCGAGTCGCTTTGGGCGGCAACGCCGGCGAGAATATCGCCGCTCTTTTCCTCGTTTGCCTTTGCGAGAACATCTTTTACATCTTTAAACTCCCGAAAATTAAGGTTTTTACTACCACGGGGATGACCAAACCGTCCATCAACGGCTTGCCAAGGTCGACAAAGTCGCCGTCTTCCACACTGATAGAATCCACACAAATAATATCTCTTGTATCGCCAAACTCCGCATTGATTGCCTGCCCGAGCGCCTTCGCGATATCGCACTCGGTCACAATCAACATCGGCTCGCCGGGAGCGAGGGTTTCGTTAAGCGCCGTGCCGATGCAGTTTGCGCAACGCCTCGTAGCGAGGTAGGAAGGGTTTTGCTCGCCCTCGAAGGAGAGCACCACGCGCTCGGTATCGCTCTGCTCCATAAACCAGCGTAGCTTTTCTTTTAAAAAGGGCACATCGCCTGCAAAGAGCCTGCCCTGCTCCTCGCGCGAGAGCTTGAGCACCGGCGCATTCTTAATCGGCAAAATGCTCTCGGCATAGGAAATGGTGCTGCCGGAAATCGAGGTGGTATAGGTACCTGCACCGACAACCGTGGCGCGAATGGTTTCCTTGGCTTTGATTAAGCGAAAATCGCTGTAGAGCCTGCCGCGGCGAAAGGCTTTGCCCAAGTGCACGCCGATGTCGCCATAGGCGAGCGGCTCGCGGTCGGAATGGTAAATGCAATCTGCCACACCGCCCGAGAAGCATACCGCGCGAATCGGCTTTTTAATCACCAGCGGGGTGCTGCCCTTGGTGACAACGCTTTCGGCAAGCGGGCTTTTATCGTATACCCCCAGGGCCTGCTCGGTCAGGTTGACCATTTCGGCGCACAGCGCATCGAGCGCCTGCTCGTTTGTTGCCCTGCCTTCCTCCAAGCCGAGGGATAATTTATCGGAAATTTTTTTGGCGGTGGGGCTGACATAGCTGACAACATAGCTCTTGTCTAATTTTACGAGCCTGCCGCCGATATCCAAGCAGCCCTTTGCGACCACCTTACCTTGGTCAAATACGACGATGTTGGTAGTGCCGCCGCCGATGTCGAGGTTGACTGCCACACAGGCATTGTCCTCGGAATAGCTTTGTGCGCCGCTGCCCTTGCCGGCGATGACACTCTCGAGGTCGGGCCCCGCGGTGGAGACCACAAACTCGCCTGCAAACGAGGAGAGCTTTTTGAGTACAACCGCGCTGTTTTCCTTGCGCGCGCTCTCGCCGGTGATGATGACTGCGCCGGTTTGGGTGTCTGCCGGGGTGAAGCCCGCTTTGGCAAACTCCTTTTCCACAATGTCGCGCACCTTGTCGCCATCGATTAAGTAGGAATTAATCAGGGGGGTGATGTAGATATCGCTTTTGTAAATCACCTCTTTATCGGTGATGGAAACATGGGGAACAGAGAAAAAGCCCGCCGTGTTTTCCATTGCGATGCGGCTGAATATCACTTGGGTGGTAGAGGTGCCGATGTCAATGCCAACACTGAGTATTTCATTGTTCACAGGCACATTTCCCCCCTCGTAAGATAATAATATATAATATTATAGCACCACAAACACCAAAAAGCAATAGATATTGTTGGAAATATTTAGAACATATACCAAATATTGTTGTAAAAATTTCTTGCTTTACAGAAAAACACCCCAATGTAAAGTGAATTTGCTTTACATTGAGGTGTTTCTTGTTTAATCGGAGCAGGAAAGGGAATGACCGACTGCGGGTGTAAACGCTAAAATTTGCTTTCGCTGCGCGGCATTAGCGCTTTCGCATCTTTATACCCATCGGTATTTCTCGCCCGCATACCGGCATTTATTTTCCAATCCACATCTCTTCAAACCGATGCCCTGCAATTTCCGCGCAGGTTTGCTTTTCGGCTTCGTTAAGAGTCACAAAGCCCTTTTCTTTTTTTTCGCGGATGGCTTTTATGATAAGCGCATGGTCGCTCTTTTTCATCTTGTAGCGGTAGGCGGCGAAGATGGAAACGCAAATGAAGGCAATCGGCAAAATCGCATAGGTGAAGCGCACCCCGAACAGAGCGGTGGGGGTGTTTTCGGCGGCAGTCGGGTTAAAGCCGAAAAAGTGGAGGATGAAGCCTGTCAGCGCGGCGGAAATACCGCTGATGATTTTCTTAATCAGGGTGGAGAAGGTCGCAATTTTGCCCTCGCGGCGCTCGCCCGAAATCATTTCATCCACATCGGTGATATCGGGGAAAATATTGCCGGTGACCGTGTTCACACCCGCCAAGCCGAAATTGTAGAATATGTACACAAGGATGAGCAGGAGGGTCGGCGAGCCCTTGTGCACAAAAAAGCTCAAGCCGAGCGCGAGCACGATAAACGGCAGCTCGATTTTTGCCGGCGCCTGCTTGCTGAAGTGAATACTGATGGCATAATTGAGCGGAAAGCCTGCCGCTTCACCTGCTTGGGCAATGATAGTGGTAATGGCATAGAGACCGACCATGCCTGCCACATTATCCAAAAAGTAGTAAGAGGTGTTGGAAATAAAGGAAAGCGCCAGGCAGTTAAACAGCGAGAGTGTAAAATATTGGCGAAAGGCTTTCGATGACAGGATGGATTTGTATTCGCGCAAAAATTCCTTGAAAGAAAACGGCGGGAAGCGGTCATTTTTACTGCTCGGCTCTCGGGTGCCGAAAAAGGTGGCAAGCAGCGGCAGGGTAAAAAAGAGGCTTAAAACCAGCCCCATCACCATAAAGCGCCCTTTAAAAGAGGGGTCGAATTGCGGCGTGTTGCCGAAGGCGGAGAGGGCGTTGGAGAAGACGGATTTGCCGGCTTTTGCCGTGTAGCTCAAAATCAGCGTGGCAATAATAAAGGAGCCCTCGGTGCCGATGGCATCGATAATCGTTTTGACGGAATTATACTGCGTGCGCAAATTGTACTTCGGCGCAAGCACCGGCAGCATTGCCGTGTGCGGCACGACAACCATGGTGTAGGCAGTCGAAAAGAGCATATACATCCCGGTGAAATACACCATTTTGATGCTGCTTTGCGCATTGGAGATGCCAAAGGAGTACCACATGCCGAAATAAGTAAACATCACCGGCACAAGCCCCGCAATGAGCCACGGTCGGTGCCTGCCGAAGCGCGAGCGCGTGCGGTCGGTGATAATGCCCATAATCGGGTCTGTTACCGCGTCGCACAGCTTGGCACACAGCGCCACGATGCCGGCTTGGGCGGTGGAAAGCCCCTCCACCTTGGTCAAAAACGGTATCAAAAAAAGCCCTATGATATAAAACGAACCGTTGGCGAGAAAAACCGCCCAATTGTAGTGTATCATAGAGGGAAGCGCGGATTTAAAATCGGCATCAAATCCCAAAAAACGCAGTATTTTATTGTCGGCTTTTTTCTCTTGCTTCATCCGTTCATTTGCCTGCCTTTATCATATTGGCAACTAAAAAGGCATACTGCCCGAAGGCTTCCTCAAAGCTTTGAAAGGAATATACCTTTTCGGTATTATTATAGCGGTTAAAGACGCTCACGGAGCCGTCGCTTTCCCTGCGGTAGGTAACGGTGTGAATGGAGCTTGCCATCACCCGCCCTGTCCAAAAGCTGATGGTGCCGCAGGCACTGCGCGGGGCAAGGCGCAAAAAATCCGCTTTGGTATAAACGGTTTTTGCCGGAATGCCGTGGCGGCGAAAATAATGGCGCAGGGTGTAGACATTGGTGCCGAAAAAACCGCACAGAAGGTGCCCGTAGGGGTAAATTTCTCTGCTGATATCGCATAGCTTTTGCGGCGCGCCGTACAGCTGCAGCAGATTATAGGCGGCGATGATTTCGCAACCGCACCAGCCGAAGGAAAACAGACCGTAGCGGTAGCGCTTGAGCGCGCCCGTGCCCTGCCCGCCGAGCAAGCCGGGCGGGAGCGCCTTTTCATACAAGCGGTTGTGCCGATAGTTTAAGCGGTTGAGTATCATTGTATTTCTCCTAAAATGCGCCCGCGCGGGGCAGGTGCCGCCGTGCTGAGCTGCAGTGCCGCCATCACTTGTTCTGCGGCGGCAATCAGGGTGGACTGCGTATTTGTATACAATGTGGCAAAGGCATCGCCTTTGTCAAGCTTATCGCCGACACTTGCATGTAAGACAATGCCGGCGCTCATATCAATGCTATCGCTCTTTTTCTGCCTGCCGGCGCCGAGGGTGGCGGCGGCTTTGCCGATTTGTGCGGCTTCGAGCGCGCAGAGATACCCGCTTTCGGGTGCGGTCAGTGTCAGGCTGTAAGCGGCGCGCTCAAAGCGCTCAGGCTGCTCGATATAGCGCACATCGCCGCCTTGTGCCGCGACCATTTCCTTGAGCTTTTCAAAGGCGGCGCCGCTTTCGAGCGCGGCGGCGGCAAGCGCTGCCGCTTCCGCTTTGGGGCAGCCCTTCGCCAGAGAAATCATGCCGGCGGCGAGCGCTAAGCAAAGCTCCCTTAAATCGGCATCCCCTTCACCGCGCAGCAGTGCGATAACCTCAATGATTTCAAGGCTGTTGCCGATGCACATGCCGAGAGGGGTATCCATATCGGTAATCAGCGCAGCGGTCTTTTTGCCGTTTGCCTTGCCGATGTCTACCATTGCCTGCGCGAGGGCTTTCGCCTGCTCGGGTGTTTTCATAAAGGCGCCGTCGCCTGTTTTCACATCGAGCTCAATCACCTGCGCGCCGGCGGCAAGCTTCTTGCTCATAATGCTCGAAGCAATTAAGGGCAGGGAATCCACCGTGCCGGTCACATCGCGCAGCGCATAGAGGATTTTATCCGCCGGGTCTAAGCTTTCGGATTGCGCCACAAGGGCAATGCCGATGCGCTGCACCTGCTCGAAAAATTCCTTTTCGGAAAGCGCGGTGCGAAAGCCCGGGATACTCTCTAATTTATCTATTGTGCCGCCGGTGTGCCCGAGCCCTCTGCCGCTCATCTTGGCAATGTGAATGCCGCAGGCGGCAGCAATCGGCGCGACCACCAGCGAGGTCTTGTCGCCGACACCGCCGGTGGAGTGCTTATCGGCACAGGGTGCAAGCGCACTTAAATCGAGCACCTTGCCGCTGTGCGCCATTTTATCGGTCAAAATAGCGGTTTCGCGCGCATCCATACCGCACAGGCAAATCGCCATCAGCAGCGCGCTTGCCTGGTAGTCGGGAATGGTGCCCGCGCAAATGCCCTCGATAAAATAGGCGATTTCCGCTTCGCTCAGTGCTTTCTTGTGTTTCTTTTTTTCAATAATATCAATAATATTCACAGTGAAAATCCTTTCGGGAGCAGTTGTTCTAACAGATAGGTTTGAAATTGCTTGCCGTCATAGAGCACGATTTCAAATTGCTTGTCGCAAAATTCGCTCATAAATTGCCTGCAAATGCCGCACGGCGGGCAAAAATCGCGGATTTCGCCGCCCTTGCCGCCGATAATTAAGATGCGCACAAAGCGCCGCTTTCCCTCGGAAAGGGCGGTAGCAAAGGCGCTGCGCTCGGCGCAAAGCGTGGCACCGAAGGAGCTGTTTTCCGCATTTGTTCCGGTAAAAATGCTGCCATCGGCGCACTCGAGCGCCGCGGCAACGCAAAAGTTCGAGTAGGGGGCATAGGCGTTGGCAAGCACTGCCAATGCGCGCTCTAAAAGTACCTCTTTCATTGCATTACCTCTTCATCTATTTGCTGATGCAGGGCAAAAAGCTTGCGCCTGCCAGTGTGTTTTTGATGCCGAAATTATCGCAAACGGTCTGCGCGATATCCGCATAGGTGCGTCGGGTGCCGAGGTTTGCGGGCTTTACCCCTTCGCCGATTGCCAACAGCGGCACACATTCCCTGGAGTGGTCGGTGCTCGGTGTGGCGGGGTCGCAGCCGTGGTCTGCCGTGATGAGCAGCAAATCCTGCGCGCGCATGCGTGAGGTGAAGGAGGGCAGCCAGCTGTCAAAGGCGGCGAGCGCCTTGGCGTAGCCGTCAACATCATTGCGGTGGCCGTAGAGCATATCAAAATCCACAAGGTTGATAAAGCACAGCCCGCGAAAATCGAGCGAGAGTGTTTTTGCGCTTTCCGCCATACCCTCGGCATTGGAGTGGGTTAAGAGATGGCGGGTAAAGCCGCGGTGGGCGAAAATATCATAAATTTTGCCGATGCTGATGCTCTCAAAGCCGCTCTCGGCGAGCAGCTGCGGCATGGTCGCGCGCGGCGGTGCGAGCGAAAAGTCGCGCCTGTCTGCCGTGCGCCGGTAGCTGCCGCCCTCCCTGCGGAAGGGGCGCGCAATCACTCTGCCGACCGCGTGCTCTCCCTGTAACAGCTCGCGCGCTGTTTCGCAGGCGGCATACAGCTCCTCAAGCGGGATGATGTCGGTATTTGCCGCGATTTGAAAAACCGAATCGGCGGAGGTGTAAACAATCCATGCGCCGTTTTGCTTTTGCAAATCGCCATAATCCTCAATGACTGCCGTGCCGCTGTAGGGGCGGTTGCACAGCACCTGCCTGCCGGTGGCGCGCGCAAAGGCTTCTATCACCTCCGGCGGGAAACCCTTGGGGTAGGTGGGAAGCGGTTTTTCGGAAATCAGCCCTGCAATTTCCCAATGCCCGATGGTGGTATCCTTCCCGGCGCTCGCTTCCACTAACCGTGCATAGGCGCCTTGCGGTGCTGCGGTGTCCGGCAGGGGCACACCGTCAATATTAAACAGCCCGTAGCGCTTTAAATGCGGCAGGTTAAAATAGGGCGACGCCGCGCACGAGAGCAGGGTGTTGGAGCCGGCATCGCCGAAGGCGGCGGCATCGGGCGCATTGCCAATGCCAAAGGAATCTAAAACGATGATAAATATGCGCGAAAAGTTCATGCGTTCTCCTGCAAATCCACTGCTGTCTCCAGCGCCAGCAGCATCATTTCATCAAAGGTCTTTTCTCTTTCCTCGCTGCTCAAGCCTTCGTGGCGCAGCAGGTGGTCGGAAACGGTGCAAATGCAAAGCGCCCGTTTGCCGAGCTTTGCCGCATTCATATAAAGCGCGGCGGCTTCCATTTCGATGGCGAGCAGCCCCATA
>ONWY01000293.1:1462-2659 GCA_900321665.1 uncultured Eubacteriales bacterium | reverse complement strand
GCTCTCGCAGGCGCAGTGGGTGCAGCTGTTCTCCACTGCCGATGAGAGCGACAGGCGCTATGCCGCGCAGCTTGCAAGAGGCATTGCCGATGACATCTTCGGCAAAAAGGTCTACATTCGCGGCATTGTGGAGTTTTCAAACTATTGCCGGAATGATTGCTACTACTGCGGCATTCGCTGCTCCAACCGCGCGGCACAGCGCTACCGCTTAAGCGCGGAGGAAATTCTCGCGTGCTGCGATGAGGGCAGGGCGCTCGGTTTTATGACCTTTGTGCTGCAAAGCGGGGAGGACAGGCATTACTCGACCGGCGAAATGTGCGCGATTGTCAGCGCTATCAAAGCCCGCCATCCCGATTGCGCGGTGACCCTCTCGCTGGGGGAAATGCCGCGCGCGGATTATCAGGCACTTTTTGATGCGGGTGCCGACCGCTACCTGCTGCGCCACGAAACGGCAAATGCCGCGCACTATGCGCGCCTGCACCCCGAAAACCTCAGCCTGCAAAACCGCTTGGAGTGCCTGCGCGCGCTCAAAGACATCGGCTACCAAACCGGCTGCGGGATGATGATTGGCTCGCCCTACCAAAGCGATGCGTGCCTTGCGGAGGACATGCTCTTTATTAAGGAGTTTGAGCCGCATATGGTCGGCGTCGGTCCGTTTTTGCCGCACCGCGATACACCGTTTAAGGAGATGCCGGCAGGCTCGTTTGAAAAAACACTGCTTGTGCTCTCGCTCATTCGCATCATGCTGCCGCACACCCTCTTGCCGGCGACAACAGCGCTGGGAACGATTCACCCCTTCGGCAGGGAGGAGGGCATCAAGGCGGGTGCGAATGTGGTCATGCCGAATCTATCGCCCACCGCCGTGCGCAAAAAATATCTGTTGTATGATAATAAAATCTGCACCGGTGATGAATCGGCGCAGTGCGTGAATTGCCTCGAAAGCCGGCTAAAAAAAATCGGCTATCATATCGAGAAGGGAAGAGGAGATTATGCTCGCTTCGCGAGCAAAGAAGAAAGAAAAAAGAAGAAAGAAGAATGGTAGGCGGGACACCCGCACCCGTTCCGCTGGCGCTCTAAATATTAGATGAAAGTAAATTGGATGTTCAATTTGACCTCTTCTTGTCGCCCCTTGATGAGGGGAGATGTCACGAAGTGACAGAGGGGTAGACAGATTAGCCGAATGTAAATATGATGTTC
>ONWY01000293.1:0-1439 GCA_900321665.1 uncultured Eubacteriales bacterium | reverse complement strand
GATTAGCCGAATGTAAATATGATGTTCAATTTAACCTCTTCTCGGCGCCCCTTGATGAGGGGAGCTGTCGCCAAAGGCGACTGAGGGGTAGATAAAGCCAGCAGCCAGCAGCCAGCAGCCAGCAGCCAGCAGCCAGCAGCCTTGCATTATATGACTACCCCTCCGCCGACTTTGTCGGCACCTCCCCTCACAAGGGGAGGCGTTAAGAGGTGGCAAGGCTGCGCCTTGCATTATAACACTAAACACTACAATGGAGGATAAATATGTACAACCCGAAATCATTAAAGGCAGAAGAGTTTATCGATGATGCCGAGGTATTGGCAACCTTAGAATATGCCGAGAAAAATAAGCACAACCGAGAGCTGATTGAGAGCATTTTGGAAAAAGCCGCTCCCAAAAAGACCGGCAGGGGCACCGAGTGCGCCGGCTTAACCCACCGCGAGGCAAGCGTGCTGCTCGCGTGCGATATTCCGGAGATGACAGAGCGGATGTACCGCCTTGCCAACGATATCAAGCAGGCATTTTACGGCAACCGCATTGTGATGTTTGCGCCGCTGTACCTTTCCAATTACTGTGTCAACAAGTGTGTTTACTGCCCGTATCACTACCAAAACAAGACTATCCCGCGCAAGAAGCTGACCCAAGAGGAGGTCAAGCAGGAGGTCATTGCCTTGCAGGATATGGGGCACAAGCGCTTGGCAATCGAGTCGGGCGAGGACCCGGTCAATAACCCGATTGAGTACATCCTCGAGTGCATTAAGACGATTTACTCGATTAAGCACAAAAACGGCGCCATCCGCAGGGTGAATGTCAACATCGCGGCGACGACGGTCGAGAACTACCGCAAGCTCCACGATGCCGGCATCGGCACCTATATCCTCTTCCAGGAAACCTACCACAAGGAAAGCTATGAAAAGCTGCACCCGGCAGGGCCGAAGCACAACTATGCCTACCACACCGAGGCGATGGACAGAGCCATGGAGGGCGGCATTGATGATGTCGGCTTGGGCGTTGGTCGAGGCTGCGAGAACACCCGCGGCGGTAAATGCCAAGGCAAACGTGAAGATCGTTCTTAAAGGTTTATTCATCTTATCTCGTCCTTTTCTAAATAAATGATTATTGCGCGTCGAATGTGTAGGTCAGGCTGAGGGATTGGTCATCCGCATTTTGTTTGACCGATTTGGCGTGGTAGGTAATGGTTTGCCAAGCAATGTTAATCGACCCGTTGTCGTCTTTTCTAAAGACCGGATATTTTGGCGATTGAAGCGTTGACCAACTGCTGTTCTTCAAATTGCTTTTGGCAGAATCCAGGTCTGCCTGGTTCAAACTGGCAGTTTGGCCATTATCGACGTACTGCATCTCGGCAGCTGATTTAAAACTGTTATTGATCGCTGCCAGCGAATCAGAACTGTATTTTGCCAGTGCCTGTTTGAAGTTAG
>ONWY01000170.1 GCA_900321665.1 uncultured Eubacteriales bacterium | reverse complement strand
CTTCACCTGCCTGCCGCTGATAAAGAAATACTGCATACTGCGGTTGGCGCGGCACGCGGTCGGCTTCGAGATATAGCCGCTTGCGTGAATCCCGCCGAGGGTATAGTCAATCGGCAGGAGGGATTTGGCAAACGCGCCGCCGAAAACAGCATAAATCGCGCTGTAAAGCTTACCGTCGCCATTCGTGGAAAAGACCTGCTTGCCTTCTCTGATAAATGTGATTTTAATTTCAGGGTGCGAGAGTGCTATGCGGTCGACCACTGCGGCAACATAGTTGCCCTCGGTGACATCGCGCTTTAAAAACTTCATGCGCGCAGGGGTGTTATAAAACAAATCGCGCACAATTATCGTTGTCCCGCGCGGGCAGCCGGCGCTCTCAAACGCCTGCTCCTCGCCGCCGCTGATGCGGTAGCTCGAGCCGATATCCTCCCCCTCGGCGAGGGTCAGCACCTCCACGCGGCTGACCGCGCAGATGGAAGCGAGCGCTTCGCCGCGAAAGCCGAGCGTTGCGATATGCTCCATATCGCTCTCGGCATAAATTTTACTTGTCGCGTGGGTTTGGAAGGCAAGCGGCAAATCCTCCTTAGCAATTCCGCTGCCGTTGTCGCTGACGCGCATGTAGGCACTGCCGCCGCCCTTGATTTCAATTGTCAAAGCCGAAGCACCGGCATCAATCGCATTTTCCGCAAGCTCCTTAATCACGCTTGCGGGGCGCTCGACCACCTCGCCGGCGGCAATTAAATCCGCCATGTGCTTTGGCATCACTTGTATTTTCATATTGCTACCCTGTATTTTAAGTTTCCTCTTTTGCGCGCTTTGAGAGCGAATAGAGCCTCTCCATCGCTTCAATGGGGGTCAATGTATTCACATCAAGCGCTTTTAATTCCTCGGTAATTGCATTCGATTGCGCCATAGAGAAGGACAGCTGTGCCTGCGCAGGCTCCGGTGCTGCTTGCACCGCCACGGGCTTGGCGGCGCCCTCGCTCTCGAGTGCGGCAAGCACCTCGGTGGCTCTTGCAATCACCTCTTTGGGCACGCCTGCGAGCTTTGCAACATCAATACCGTAGGAATCATCGGTACCGCCCGGCACAATGCGGCGCAGGAAAATGATATCGCCATCTCTCTTTTTGACTGCAATGTTATAATTCTTAATGCCCTCGAGCTCGTTTTCAATCGCTGTCAGCTCGTGGTAGTGGGTTGCAAAGAGTGTCTTTGCGCCCAGCTTCTTCTTATCGGCAGTATATTCGAGCACGGCTCTGGCAATGCTCATACCGTCAAAAGTCGAGGTGCCTCTGCCGATTTCATCATAAATCACCAGGCTTTTGCGCGTGGCATTTTTTAAAATGGTCGCCACCTCGCTCATCTCCACCATAAAGGTGGACTGCCCGGCACTGAGGTCATCCGATGCGCCGACACGGGTGAAAATCGCATCCGTCACACCGACCGTGGCGCTCGCCGCCGGCACAAAGGAGCCGATTTGCGCCATCAGCGTGATAACGGCGACCTGGCGCATAAAGGTGGATTTGCCCGCCATATTGGGGCCGGTGATAATTAACATGCGGTTTTCTCCGCAATCGAGCACGGTGTCATTGGGAACAAAGGGGGCATCCTTCATCATCTTTTCCACCACCGGGTGCCTGCCCTCGCGGATGATAATGCGCTCGCCCTCATCCACCAGCGGGCGCACATAGCCGTTTTCCGACGCCGCCTGCGCAAGAGATTGCAGGCAGTCAAGCAGGGCGATGTTGACCGCGGTGCGCTGAATGCGCTCAAGCTTCGATGCCACCCAATCGCGCACAGTGGCAAACAGGGCGCTTTCGAGCTGAATCGAGTGCTCCTTTGCACCCAAAATTTTATCCTCAAGTTCCTTGAGCTCTTGCGTGATATAGCGCTCGGCGTTGGTCAGTGTCTGCTTGCGCACATAGTGTGCGGGCACCATATCCTTGTAAAGGTTGGTTACCTCGATATAGTAGCCGTAGACCTTGTTGTAATTTATCTTAAGGGACTTAATGCCCGTTTTCTCTTTTTCTTCCGCCTCGAGCTTGCTTAAGTAATTTTGCCCGTTTTGCATAATATCGCGCAAGGCATCGAGTTCCTCATTGAAGCCGGGCTTTATCATCCCGCCCTCGCGAATGCTCACCGGCGGTTCCTTGACAATGGCTTTGAAAATCATCGCAAACACATCATCAAGCGGGTCAATACCGGCGGCGCACTCTTTGAGCAGCTGCACATCGAAGCCTGCCAACAGCTCTTTAATACGCGGCAAATGCTCCACCGCCTGCTGCAGCGCGCGCAGCTCCTTGGCGCTCGCGGTTTTATAAACAATCTTGGTGATAATGCGCTCAATGTCGAGCACCGCATTCAAGCACTCTCTTAAATCGCTGCGCTTCTCTACATCGCTGTAAAGCGCCTCAACCGCGTTGAGCCTTTTATTAATCTCAACCGAGTGAATGAGCGGCTTTTCCATCCACGAGCGCAGCATGCGCTTGCCCATGGCGGTCTTGGTTTTATCGAGCACCCACAGCAGGCTGCCGCGGGACTCCTTGCCGCGCATGGTTTCGCACAGCTCGAGGTTGCGGATGGTGCCTGCATCCAGGCGCATAAAGCGCGCGGAGGAATACACATCTAATTTGGTGATGCCCTTTAAATCGGTCTTTTGCGTTTGCTCCAAATACTCCAAACACTTGCCGACCGTGCGCATCGCCGCCATCTTATCGCCCAGCTCGAGCTCATCGGCATGGCGGCAGTGGAAGTGCGAAAGCACCTTCTTGCTGAGCACATCTGCCGCAAACTGTTCATCGCCGATTTCATCCACAATGCAATCGAGCCGCTCGGAAACAAGCGTTTTGAGCTTGCGATACTCCAGCGCGCGGCGGTTGAGCAATATCTCCTTGGGCTGATATTTTGTCAGCTCGTTAATCAGCTCGTTTTCCGCATTTTTGCGAAACTCGGTAGCGAGCATCGAGCCGGTGGAAACATCGCAAAAGCAAACACCGATTTTTCTGCCCTCGGCATAAATGCAGCAAAGGTAATTGTTGATGCCCTCGTTGAGGATGGCGCTGTCGCAGGTGGTACCGGGAGTGACAACGCGAATGACCTCTCTTTTTACAATGCCCTTAGCAGCGGCGGGGTCCTCCGCCTGCTCGCACACCGCGACCTTGTAGCCGCGCGAAACCAGGCGCGCAATATAGCTGTCTGCCGCGTGAAAGGGAACACCGCACATCGGTGCGCGCTCGCTTTGCCCGCAATCCTTGCCGGTCAGCACCAGCTCCAATTCCTTTGAAACGAGCTTGGCATCATCATAAAACATCTCATAAAAATCGCCGACGCGAAACATGAGAATGGTATCTTGATAATCGGCTTTGATTTCAAAATATTGCCGCATCATAGGTGATAAACCTGCCAACTTTTCTTCCTCCAAATAACAAATTTCACACTGCCACTAAGCGTGGCGCTGCCACGCTTAGTGGCAACCGCCGCAAGTGGAGCAGTCGTGCGTGCAATTCGCTGCTTCGGGGTCGCAGGTCATGGGGTCCTCGCCGTTGAGGCTCATGGCGATAATGCCGTTGACTTGATTGACCACGGCTTCAAGAGCGGACTGTGCCGATTGATAAGCGCGCATATTTTCGTTGTCCATAATCTTTTTATAGGCTTCCACGTACTGCTCGTTGTACTCCTGCATTTTCGCTTCGTCCTTATCCTCTTTCTCGGACTCCTGCTGTGCTTTGAGCATAATCATGTTAAACTCGCCGATTAAGTTTT
>ONWY01000033.1 GCA_900321665.1 uncultured Eubacteriales bacterium | reverse complement strand
GATGAAAGAGTCATTAACCTCGAGCGCACCAATTTTCGCTATTGCACTGCAGAGCAAATTAAAGACCCGATTGATTTTGCATCGGTGGATGTTTCTTTTATTTCCTTGACTAAGATTTTGCCGGTGCTGCGCAACCTGTTAAAAGAAAACAGCCACTGCGTTGCTCTGATTAAGCCGCAGTTTGAGGCAGGCAGGGAAAAGGTCGGCAAAAAAGGCGTTGTCAGAGAACCCACAGTCCATTTAGAGGTCGTGCAAAAAATTACGGATTTTGCCTGTGAAGTAGGTTTTAGCGTGCTCGGCTTATCCTTCAGCCCGATTCGCGGGCCTGAGGGGAATATTGAGTATTTAATCTATTTGCAAAAAAGTGATGCGCCGGAGATAGATGCTGCTGTCAACCCGGCTGAGATTGTGAAGCAATCTCATGAAAGTTTATGATGAAAATTGCTATTTTACCGGATATGCCCTATGGGGATACCGTCAGTATTACGAATGAAATCATCGCCGTATTAAGCGATTCTGCCGTCGAGCTGCTGTTGCCGCACATGGCGGAGCAGTATATTGCGCAAAAAAGCGCCGTTCACTTCGGCATTTACGAGGAAATTCTCGCTGCGTGCGATTTAATCATCGTTGTCGGCGGCGACGGCACGGTGACCAAATATGCTTCCGATGCCGCGGTGCATGCAAAGCCGCTGCTTGGTATTAACGGCGGGCATCTCGGCTTTTTGAGCGGGCTTGAAAAGAGTGAAATTTCCCTGCTCTCCGATTTGGTCAGCGGTGCGTATAAAATCAATCAACGCATGCTTTTAAAAGCCGAGGTTTTTGATGAAAGCGGCAAGTGCCTTTGCTCCGAGTATTGCATCAACGATGCGGTGGTCGGCAGAGCGGCAAACAACAAGATGGTGGATGTTGCCGTCGAGCTTGACGGAAAGCGCCTTGCGCGGCACCGTGCCGATGGTATCATAGTTGCCACACCGACCGGTTCCACTGCCTATTCCATGAGCGCCGGAGGCCCTGTGGTAGACCCGCATATGGAGTGTATTATCGTGACTCCCGTGTGCTCGCATTCGCTGACCGCGCGCAGTGTTGTTTGCTCGAGTGAAAGCGAAATTGTTCTTAAAAACAGCTCTGAGAGCAGCGATATTCGCCCAATGTATCTGGTGATGGATTCCAGAGAACCCCTCAGCGTGCCTTACGGTGGCAAGGTGGTGGTCAAAAAAGCGGAAATCACGGTGGATTTTATCACTATTAAGCGCCAAAGCTTTTATGAAATATTGCAGGAAAAAATGATTGATAGAAATATGGGAAGAGGTTAAGGATGAAGAAAAAGAGATTAGAAAAGATTTTGGAACTGATTGAAAAGTACGATGTGGAAAATCAGGATGTATTGATGAAACTTCTTCACCAAGAGGGCTTCCATGTGACGCAGGCGACCGTTTCAAGAGATATTAAAGAGCTTGATTTAATCAAGGTTGTCACCGGTTACGGCGGCTATAAATATATGAAGCGGGAGAGTGACCGTAAAGCAAGCTCCGATAAGTATATTTCCATTTTTTGCGAGTCCGTCATCGGTATAGATTATGCCGGCAATTTAGTCGTTATCAAATCGCATAACGGTATGGCAAACGCTGCTTGTGCCGCGATAGATACGATGCACTTTTCCGATATTCTCGGCACCATTGCCGGGGATGATACGATTTTTGTTGCTTGCAAGAGCGAGCAGGCGGCAAAGCGACTGTGTGATGAAGTTAATGCAATGATGTAAGGATAGTTTATGTTAATTCGGCTGGATATTGAAAATATTGCTGTGATTGAGAAGGTGTCGATTGATTTTCATGAGGGCTTTAATGTATTGACCGGTGAAACCGGCGCAGGTAAGTCCATTATTATTGATTCAATCAATGCCGTTCTCGGTTTGCGCACATCCAGAGAGCTTGTCAGAACCGGGGCTTCCCATGCGCTGGTGATAGCGGAATTTGCGCCTGTGTCGACAGCTGTGAGCCGGTATTTGGACAGTATTGATATCGACATCGGTCCCGATAACCTGATTTTGCAGCGGCGCATCGGTGCCGATGGCAAGAGCAGCTGCCGTATTAACGGCAAGCCTGTCACCGCCGGCACGATGAAAGAGCTCGGCGAGCTGCTTGTGAATATTCACGGGCAGCATGACTCGCAAAAGCTTTTGGATGCGGAAAAGCACTATTTGTATATTGATGAAATGTTGCCCGATGTCGCAGTGCTATCGGCATATCAAAGCGCCTATGCCGCTTTGGTGAAAACCATCAAGGCATTGAAAGCCCTGCAAAGGGACGAGAGTGAAAAGCAGCGCTTAATAGAGCAGCTCAGCTATGAAATAGATGAGATTGAAAAAGCCGAAATCTATGAGGGCGAAAAGCAAAAGCTTTTGGATGAAAAGGCAATGCTCAGCGCGCTTGCTTCTGTCAGTGCAGCCTTGCAGCAGGTGAAGCTCTCGATTGCCGGTGATGATGAAAGCGGCGGTGCAGCCGCCCTTGTGGGAGCTGCTATAGCGGCAACCGAAGAGAATGATTTGAAGCAGCTTGCGGCGCTGAAAGCGGCATTGCTGAATGCGCAGGATGCCCTTGCCGAAGCGGAGGATGAGGCGCGGGCGCGCTTGGAGGAATTGCAAGTCAATCCGCACCGCTTAGAGGAGATTGAGGAGCGGCTGAGCGTTTATTATGAGTTTTCCAATCGATACGGCAAAACGGAGGCTGAAATATTATCTTATTTAGAGCGTGCGAAAGAGCAATTGCAAGGCATCAAGACAGCCGATGCACAGCGAGAGGCGCTCGAAAAGGATTTTGAGTCTCAGAAAGAAGAAACCTATCGCTTGGCGCTTTCACTTAGCGAGCAGCGGCGCAAAACCGCCGAGGCATTTGCGAAGCGTGTAGAAAATGAACTGGCGTTTTTGAATATGCAATCGGCGCAGTTTAAGGTCGATTTTAAAGACGGTCCGATTTCCAAAACCGGTATTGACCGGGTAGAGTTTCTCATCTGCGTCAATGCAGGCGAGAGTTTGCGACCGCTTGCAAGCGTGGCTTCCGGCGGCGAGCTTTCCAGAATTATGCTCGCTTTCCGTGCTGTGTTGGGCGAAAAAGAAGCCGTGCCGACCTTGATTTTTGATGAAATTGATACCGGTGTCAGCGGCAGAGCCGCCGGCAAAGTCGGGTTAAAATTAAAAGAGGTCAGTAAAAATGCGCAGGTGATATGCGTGACGCACCTGGCGCAAATTGCCGCAATGGCTGCGGCGCATTACCTCATCCATAAGCAGGTGGCGGATGGCAGAACCTATACCAATGTGCGCCCGCTTGATTTTGAGGGAAGGCAGTATGAAATCGCGCGCATTATGGGCGGTATGAATATTAACGAGCTGATGCTCGAAAATGCAAAGCAAATGTTAAAGGAGTTTGAAAATGACAACATATGAAGAATTGGTTGCCAGGGGCTTGATTGCGCAGGTGACAGATGAAGAAGAAATAAAGGATTTAATCAATAACGGCAAAGCCACCTTTTACATCGGCTTTGACCCGACGGCAGACAGCCTGCATGTCGGCCACTTTATGGCGCTTTGCCTGATGAAGCGCCTGCAAATAGCAGGCAACAAGCCCATCGCCTTAATCGGCGGCGGTACCGCGATGATTGGAGACCCCTCCGGCAGAACCGATATGCGGCAGATGATGACCAAAGAGGTCATCGACCACAACTGCGCCTGCTTCAGAAAGCAGATGAGTCGTTTTATTGAGTTTGGCGAAGGCAAAGCACAAATGGTCAATAATGCCGATTGGCTGTTGGATTTAAACTATGTAAACTTTATTCGCGATATCGGTGCTTGCTTCTCGGTAAACAAGATGCTCAGTGCAGAGTGCTATAAGCAACGCATGGAAAAGGGATTAAGCTTTCTCGAGTTTAACTATATGATTATGCAAAGCTATGATTTTTATAAGCTTTACACCGATTACGGCTGCAATATGCAGTTTGGCGGCGATGACCAGTGGTCAAATATGCTTGGCGGCACAGAGCTTATCCGTAAGAAACTCGGTAAAGATGCCTTTGCGATGACTATTACCTTGTTGCTTAACTCCGAGGGTAAGAAAATGGGCAAAACCCAATCCGGCGCCGTGTGGCTTGACCCTGAAAAGACCAGTCCCTATGATTTCTACCAATATTGGCGCAATGTTGCCGATGCCGATGTCATTAAGTGCTTAAAGATGCTGACCTTCCTGCCCTTAGAGCAGATTCTCGAGATGGAGAAATGGGAGGGCAGTCAGCTCAATCAAGCGAAAGAAATCTTAGCATATGAATTAACAAACCTTGTTCACGGTGAGGAAGAAGCCAAAAAGGCGGATGCAGCGGCAAAAGCCCTCTTTGGCGGCGGAGCCGACAATGCGAATATGCCGACCACCGCTTTGGCGGAAGAGGATTTTGATGAATCGGGCGAAATCGGCTTGCTTGCACTGATGGTGAAAGGCGGTCTTGCAAAATCCAACGGGGAAGCGAGAAGGCTTGTCCAACAGGGCGGCGTCAGTGTTGGCGATGCAAAGCAGACCGACCCCACCGCCAAAATTGCCAAAGCCGACATCGAGCAGGAGCTCATCATCAAAAAAGGCAAAAAGGTATTCCATAAATACACTCTCGCCTAAAAAATCACCAAAAAACCTTGTGCATTTCATTTTGCACAAGGTTTTATTTTTTGCCTTAAATAAAATAATAAAAAATAGTAGAATTTTATTATATTTAGTGTTATAATATATTATGTGTAAATATGGATTCATTCCATTTGTGTTGTGTAAAAGATTTTTAATTGCGAAAGGGAAAGTGTATGCTGTGATTGCATAGCATAATGATTGTTAAAAAATCCTGCTCGCAAGAGCAGGATTTTTTCATTAATGTAATAATTGATTCACTGTATAAAGCACTTTGTCCTTATCAATGCTCAGGTAATCGCCGGCTTCGTAAAGGATTTTACCGTCAACCATTGTCATGAATACATCGCTGCCTTGTGCAGAGTATGTAATGAGCGTTTTAGAGTCAGCGCCGGCTGTCAAATGTGCTTTTTCTAAATCAATGGCAATGCAATCTGCTTTATAGCCCGGTTTTATTTCACCGCAGTTGTCTCTGCCCTGTGCTTTTGCACCGTTTACGGTTGCCATTTTGATGACCGTATCCGTATCCATCACAGTGGTATCTTTTAATCGCCCGTTGTGGATAATGGCTGCCAAGTGCATTTCTTCAAACAAATTCAAGTTGTTATTGCTGGCGGCTCCATCCGTGCCGAGGGTGACACGTGCACCTTTTTCAATCAGCTCGGGAATCGGTGCAAAACCGCTGCCGAGCTTCAGGTTAGAGGTAGGGCAGTGCACAACATTGACTTTATTTTGCGCCAAGATATCTATATCCTTTTTGCTGAGGATAACGCAGTGCGCAGCGGTTGTTTTCTCATTAAGAGCACCAATGCCTGCAAACCATTGAGTAGGTGTTAAGCGGTTTTCTTTAAAACAGTTGTTGTACTCTTCATCAGTTTCGGATAGGTGAATGTGCATTCTGCCGCCGGCTTCATTGCATAAAGCGGTGTACTCTCTTGCAGTATTCCTATCGCAAGTATAAAGCGAGTGAATGGAATAATCGGCGAGGATTCTGCCGTTTGCTTCTCCGTTATAGCTGTTAATAAATTCTAAGGATTCTTTTATGGCGTTCGGATTTTGGTCGGCAAACTGAATGTGCTTTGCCAAATTTGCCTTGATACCGCAATCCTTCACCACCTGAGCCGTGACTTCCGGGAAGAAGTACATATCCGTAAAGCTGACAGTGCCGCTTGCAATCATTTCCATCATAGCAAGCTCGGATGCCGCTTTGATTTGTGCGGCAGTCAGTTTCGCTTCCAGCGGAAAAATATAATCAAACAGCCAAGTGTGCAGCGGCTTGTCACTCCCCGCACCGCGAAATAGCACCATCGGGCTATGGGTGTGGCAATTGTAAAGCCCCGGCATTATGAGTTTTCCGGAGTAGTCCTTAACGACATCGTATGTATCATCAGGCATAGCGGTTCCAATGTAAGAAAAAACATCTCCGTCAATACCCAAAAATGCATTTTTCACAACACGGTATTCACCATCGTCATGAATTAAAATAGAACAATTTTTAAAAATCTTTTTCATTTTACACACAATTCTTTTAACTAAGATAAAAAAATTTTAGCATAAAATCAATATTAATTCAAGTTGGTACAGTTAGTAAAAATATTAAATATTATTTAAGTAATATGTAATTCATTTTTTTCATTACGGGTTGAGGATTTATGTTATTAAATAATTGCAAAAAAATGATATCGATTGTTGTGCCGGTTTATAATGAACAAGATTGCTTGATTAGGCTTTATGAGCGCACCATCGAATCAATGAAGCAACTATCAAAATACGATTATGAAATTGTTTTCTTTGATGATGGTTCAACAGATACTTCGGTTGAAATAATTGAATCGTTGTGCGAAAGAGACAGCCATTGCAAAGCAGTTCTATTTTCACACAATTATGGCTATAATAATGCAATTTTCTATGCAGTGCAGCAAGCAAAAGGAGACTGTGCTGTTCTTCTGCATGCCGATTTGCAAAATCCACCGGAGATTATTCCCGATTTTATTAAAGAGTGGGAAGCGGGGCATGATGTTGTTTTTGGAGTGAAAAACAAATCGAGAGAGAATAAGTTTATGTTTTTCTTAAGAACCCTTGCTTATTGGCTTCTTCATCTTGTTTTCGGGATAAAACTGATTCCGCATGCGACAGATTTCGAACTAATTGATAGCAGTATAATAAAAAACCTTGAGCACTTAAATTATAAAGAACCGTTTTTGCGAGCGATTCTACTTGAAAACACAAAAAATAAAGCTTTAATTTACTACACTCAGGATAAAAGGGCAGCAGGAGAGACTTCATTCACTTTTTCAAAGTATTATGATTTAACTGTCAGCTGGATTACTTTTTCCTCAAAGGTTTTGCCGCGAAGGTTTTTGTTTATAGGGCTTGTGATGTTTTTTGTCGGAATTTTGGAACTATTTATCGGCTTCTTACCGAGGGCAGGAAACATGAATTACATTGCTTTATCATCTTCATTATTTTTAAGAATAGGTTTTATTATTTTTGGTGTAATCATCTGCTTCTTAAGTATTATTTCAGAATATATTATCAGAAACCGTCAAACTGAAAACAGTACATTCAAGATTGCAGAGAAAAGAAGAATAAACTACTAGTCAATAGTTTATTAATTCAGAAAAAGGATTTATATGATTGGAATTATTTTAGCTGCCGGAAAAGGAAAGAGACTGATGAAGGATACGGGAATTGATCGTGCAAAAGCACTTATTTCCATTGGCGGCAAACGATTGATTGAATATGCTCTTGAAAATCTTCATCTGATGCAGGTTGAAAAGATATATATAGTAGTTGGCGAGCACAAAAATGAAGTCGTTGAAGCAGTAGGGGATAATTACCGAGGCATTCCAATCGCCTATGTCATTCAAAGCGAGCCGATTGGTTTAATGAATGCTGTTAGTAAAGTTCTTCCTTTTTGTGATACAGGAGCAGTAGTGCAACTAAGCGATGAAATCTTTATCAATCCCAATACGGATTATATAAAAAGCTTTCAGAATCAAAACGCAGATTTTCTTTGTGGAATGATTAAAGAAGGTGAACCGGAACGCATCAAGGAGAACTATTCGGTTTTGGCGGATACGAATGGTTATATCATTCGCACTCATGAAAAGCCAACCCAAATTATTAATGATATGAAGGGCACCGGCTTTTGTATCTTCAATAAGTCTTGTATGGATATTTTAAGGCGAGTGTATTCCGAGGATGAAAATACACCGTTTGATTTGTGTGATTTTATGAATCTTCTCGTTTGGGAAGGCAAGAAAGGCAAGTGCTTTGAAGTAGCAAAAAAAGAACTGAATATTAATACAAAAGCTGATTTGGATTATGCTTTCAAAATTATTCGGTAAAGCTATATCGGTGCGGCAAATGCAAAGCATAGTGCAATATTGATTTTTTAGGTTGAAGAGGTTTACCATTGAAAAATGATGTTTTAGTTGTTTTAACTACTTCAAATCCGGAGCAAGATAGTTTAGATAAAAGATTGCTGCAAAATTTGAATTTGCCATACCATATCACAACGGTTTGTGATAATGATTGTAACAAAAGTATCGGTTCCGGCGGAGCATTTCTTCAAGTATTATGCCACTATTACGGAAAGTATAAAAAATTAATCGTTATCAATTCCGGCGGTTACAGTAAAAGAGTGATTAATTACTCCATTAAAGGCAAGGGATTTGCCCATCTTAACTATAATGGAGAAGAAACCACCTTGTTGGAATGCATTATTGAAAATGCGTACCGTTTAAGTCATCATTTTCAAGAAGGTGCGGTCGTTTGTTGCTCGGATATTTTAGTGCAAACTGAAAATATCAGCATTTGTTTTGATGAAAACATCGGCTTTTGCGTGCCGGCTGATTTGAAAGCCGCCTCAAGACATGGCGTGATGTTTGAGGATGAAAGCGGATATTTACAACACTATTTGCATAAAAAGTCACCCAGGGAACTGCGTGCATTTACCAAAGGAGCCGAAACAGCTTTGCTGGATACGGGAATGGTATATTTTTGCAAAGAAACGCTTAAAATCCTATATTCCTTTTCTTGCAAAACAGATATAATCAATTATTTAAAAGACAGCACCGAGCAATTATGCCTGTATGAAGATATTATAAGCATTTTCAGCACGCAATCAGATAAAAATGATTACTTAGAAAAAGCGTGTTCTTCCGATTTAAAGATACTAAAGAGCGAAATGTATGATGCATTAAAGCATTTTCGCCTGCAGGTTTTTACAATAAATCGTGAATTTATACATTTTGGTACCATGCGTGAATTGATTTCTAATATTCAATTAATCAGTGGCTCGCAACATGTTTTTCATTCATTTCTTTCAAAGCAAAGTAAATGCGCCGGCAGTGCGGTATTAGACAATGCTTGCTTGAGCGGAAAAAGTGAAGTTGGTGAAAATTGTCTTATTACCGATGTTGTGCTTTCTGATGTTTGCGTTGATAGAGACACAAGTGTATGCGGTGTAAAGTTAAAAGACGGCGGTTTTGTTTGTATCGTAACCTCAGTTTTTGAAAACCCGAAAGATATGGTAGGTTCTCAACAAATATGGAATATTCCCCGGTTTTATAAAGCGGAAAGCTTTGAGAGCTCTTACCGTGATTTCCTGAAACAGAAACCCG
>ONWY01000036.1 GCA_900321665.1 uncultured Eubacteriales bacterium | reverse complement strand
GTATCTACACCATTTTCAAAGTAATAACTCGGAGTGGAATACTTGCACTTTCATTTATTAGAGCGAAGCGGAACGAGTGCGAGTGCCTCGCCCATCATTATTCTTTCTTATTTCTTATTTCTTCTTTCAGCGAGTAAAACGAGCGACTAAATTCTAATTTATCCGCGATAAATTAGAACTTAAATAATAATCCCCACTCTCACCAACCCCCTCAAAAACCGCTCGCGGATGCGAAAGCCGAGGGAGTGGTCGCCGTTGGGTGCAGGCAGAGGAATATAATTCACACCGGCTTTTTCCATAATGAACGCGCTGCGCCAGATGTGAAACGCACTTGTGACATAAATCACCTTGGCATCCGCGCCGACCAATTGCTTTGTGAAGCGGAAATTTTGCAGAGTGGTTTTTGCCTGCTCCTCAAGGATAATTCGCTGCTCCTCAATGCCGAGCTCCAGCAGCGCGTTTTTCATAATCTGCGCTTCGGAAAGGCGCTGGTTTTTGCCCTTGATGCCACCCGAGCAGACTGCCTGCATCTGCGGGTGCTCCTTTAGATATGCGGCTGCGGTCTTAATTCTTTCATATAACAGCTCGCTCGGTTTATCGCCCTGCAGCGGGCCGCCTAAAATCAGCAAATAATCTGCTTGCATGTTTTTTCTTCCTTTTTCTTTTTATCAAAAACCCTTTTCACTCAATATTATAAATATAATTTTGCTTTTTTGCAACTTTTCGCTATAATGAAGGTATGAATATTTATGAAACCGATGTTTGGGACAAGTTAAAACACTGTGACAAGCCCATCGTGCTTTACGGCATGGGCAACGGCGCCGACAAAATTTTGGATATATTTGCGCAGCGGGATATTCCCTGCGCGGATATCTTTGCGAGCGACGGTTTTGTCAGAGGGCACACCTTCCGCGGTATGCGCGTGAAAACCTATGCTCAAATCGAGCAGCAATACGAAGATTTTGCGGTTGTTCTCGCCTTTGCCACACAGCGCCCCGAGGTGCTCGCGCGCATTTATGAAATTGCCCGAAAGCACCCTGTTTTTGCACCCGATGTGCCGGTGGCGGGCATTACGCGCTTTTCTCGCGCCTTTTACAAGCTTCACGAAGCAGAATTTGAAAAAGCCTGCTCGCTGCTAATCGACACCGCCTCCAAGGAGTGCTTCGAGCGCATAATTAACTTTAAAATCGGCGGCGACATTCGCCTCCTGCAGCCCTTTTTTGAAAAGGAGCGCGTTTACGGCGAGCTGCTGCACCTGCAGGGCGAAACCATCGTGGATTTAGGGGCGTATGACGGCGATACCGTGCGCGAATTTGCGGCAGCAGACCCCGCTTACCAAAAAATTATCGCCCTCGAGCCGGATGAAAAGAATTTTAAAAAGCTGCAAAGAAAATGTGCGCATTTAGAGCACCTTTTCCCCTTTCAGCTGGGCGCTTGGGATAAAGAGGAAACCGCCCTGTTCGGGGCGGAAGCGAGCCGCAACTCGGCAATCGGAGTCAAAGGCAAGCCGGTGCAGCTGACAAGTGTGGATGCGCTGATAAGTGAACCGATAACGCTGCTTAAAATGGATATTGAGGGGAGCGAGCTCAAAGCGCTTGAGGGCGCAAAGCAAACCATCCGCACCTGCCGCCCGAAGCTCTACATCTGCGCTTACCACCGCAGTGCCACCATCCGTATATCCCGGCATGGGAAAGCAATTTTTACGGTGTGATTCCATCCTCTTTGTAACCGAAACACCATAAGGATACGGAGAGTACCGATAACGAAGTATTGGTACTCTCCGTAACAGAGGTCTGCTAAACAAAAATGTTTAGCAGACCTCTGTTGTTTGCTTTGCAAACAGTTATCGCTACGCGAAAGTTGTTCACTTCGTTCACAGTTGAAAAGATAAAGGTGTTGCAACCGGGCGAATAAAACCGGAGTTTGTTTCACTCCCTTACTGCCCGATATCGTCTTGCGTCCTTATCTGTCTAAATTACCGACTGCAAGCTTTGCTTGCAACTGCTTGTGATACACAAGAACTGTGAGCCACGCGAACAACTGCGAATGCACAGAGCAACTGAAAGGGGCTGTAAGACAGCCCCTTTTCTTTTTATGCTTCCACGCGGTGCGCGTAGTTATTTTCGCTTAGCACTACCGCCACATCGGCGATATTGACCGCACCGTCGCGATTGACATCGGCGCGGGCATTTGCCGCCTGTTGCACATCGGCACCGTAATTTGCCGCCGCGATAATGACCGAAACATCGGCAATGTCAATAAACCCGTCGCCGGTGACATCGGCGCGCTGTGCTTCGCTTTCATATTGCTTCACGGTAATGACATAGCTTGCACTGACCGTTTTTTCACCCTCTGCATAGGAAACGGTAACGGTCTGCTCGCCGACGCTCTCCATATCATACCCTGTGATAGCGACAAGAGCTGTCACATTTTTTCTGGTGCCGTCGGCAAAGTAAACGAGCGCCTTCAGCTCTCCTGCGGAGAAGCTGTCACCCTGTGTAAATTCAAGCGGATAATCCCCCGAAAGCTCCAAGCGCTGCGGATAATTGAGAATGCTTACCGCAAAGGAATCTGCCAACACATTACCCTTCACGCCGGTGTATTGCATTGCAACCGTTTGCGTACCGACACGCTGCGCATGGTAGCTCGCAACACGCAGGGCATCTGCCGGTGCCGCTACCGTGGAGCCGTCTGCCATAATTAGCGATGCGCTAAGCCCGGTTAAATCCAGACTTTCGCCGTAATAATAAACGGTTTTATCGGGTGCGGTTACAATCTTGAGCGCCGTTTCAAAGTTTTGAACCGTCACGGTGAAGCGCCCGCTCAAGGCGACATTCTTCGCATTGCGGTACATCACGCCGACACTTTGCTCGCCGAGCTTATTGGCATTGTAGCCGTAAACCACCAGCTCACTGCCGTCAATTTGCGCACTCGAGCCGTCTGCCATCGTGGCGGTGGCGCTTAAGCCGGCTTTGTTTAAGCTGTCGCCGTAGTAATACTCTGTTTGCTCCGGCGGATTGACCGCAATGGATTTTTCAAAGTTATTGACCGTTACCGTGAAGGTATCCTTCAACACCTCGCCGGTCGCCGTCGTATAAGAGGCAGTGATGGTCTGCATCCCGAGCTTGCGCGACTGGTACCCGCTTAAAACAAGCCTGGAAGCATCAATATCGGTGGTCTCGCCGCTGGCGGAAATGAGCTTTGCGCTCATGCCTGCCGCATTGAAGCTGTCGCCGTAAAAATACGCAGTCTTTGTCGGCGGCAGCACGCTCAAACCGGTATCAAAATTGACCACTTCCACCGTGAAGCTGTCGCTCAACACCGTGCCCCTGCTTGTTTGGTAAGTCGCGGTAATCACCTGCTCGCCGAGCAGCGTACCGTCAAACGCGGAGAGGGTCAGCTCAGCCGCGCCAAGGGTTTTCTTAGAACCGTCTGCCATCGTAATCTCAGCCGACAGCCCCGCTGTGTTCAAGCTCTCACCATAGTAATATTTCACCCTGGCAGGCGGATTGATTTTCATCGCGGTTTCATAATTTGCCACCGTTACCGTAAAGCTGTCGGTCAGCACCGCCCCGTTTGCCGCCGTATAGGAAGCGGTAACGGTTTGCTCGCCGAGGGTATCACTGCGATAGCCTGTAAGCGAAAGCTGCTCGCTCATCACGCTCGCATGCGTGCCGTCGGCAAAGGTCAGCACGGCGCTCATGCCGGCAGTATCGAGCGCTTCACCGTAATCATACGCGGTTTTTTGCGGCGCGCTCACCTGCAGCGCCGTTTCGTAATTGCGCACCTCCACCGGGAAGCTGTTCTCTAAGATTTCACCCTTTGCGGAGGTATATGCCACCGTAACGGTCTGCACACCGAGGGTGTATGTATCAAAGCCGAAAATGCTTAAGTTCTCTGTATCCGCAGGCTCCGTGGAGCCGTCTGCCATCAATGCCTCCACTTGCAGCCCTGCGCTTTCAAAGCTCTCGCCGTAAAAATAGGCGGTTTTTGCAGGTGGTGTGAGCGCAATGGCAGTCTCGAAATTGGCTACCGTTACCTCGAAGGTATCGCTGAGCACTGCCCCGGTCGATGCCGCATAGCTTGCGCGCACGGTCTGTGCCCCGAGCACCTCGGCACTGTAGCCTGTAAGGCTCAAGCGGGAAAGCTCCACGCTCTGCTTGCTGCCATCGGCAAAGAGCAGCTCTGCTCGCATACCCGCTGTGTTGAGCGCATCGCCGAAATAGTAATTCACCTTGCTCGGTGCGGTGATGCTTAAAGCGGTTTCAAAATTCAAAACCTGTACTGCAAAGGTATCCTTTAGCACCGTACCTTTTACGGTGGTATATTCCACGGTAAGCACTTGGGTGCCAAGCTGCTGCGGGCGGTACCCTTTTATGGTGACATCTGCCGCCGCAAGTGTCTGCTCGGAGCCGTCTGCCATCGTGATGGTGGCGCTAAAGCCTTCGCTTTCAAATGCTTCGCCGTAAAGATACTGCGTTTTTAGCGGTGCACTGACGCGCATGGCGGTCTCAAAGTTTTCAACCGTCACCGAAAAGCCGGCGCTTAGCACCTCTCCCTTTCGGGTGGTGTAGGTCACCGTGCACTCCTGCGTGCCGAGGGTGCTCGCATCAAAGCCCTCCAGGTGCAGCTGTGCCAAATCCGCAAGCTGCTTTGAGCCGTCGGCAAAGGTGAGCATGGCGCTCATACCGGTTTCATCAAAGCTCTCGCCGTAATAATACTTTGTTTTATCGGGCGCGGTCAACTGCATCGCGGTTTCAAAGTTTTCAACCGTTACCTGAATGTTATCGCTAAAATCCTTATCAAGCACATTGCTGTGATAGGTGAGCGTGACGGTTTGCGCGCCGAGGGTATCCCTGCTATAGCCGCTAAAATCGAAGCCGGAGGTGATTTGCCACTCGGTACCGTCCGCCATATAAATCTTCATCGCCATACCGGCGGGGTCAAACGCTTCACCGTAATAATACGCGGTTTTTGCGGGCGCAAGAGCGCTCACCGCGGTCTCGAAATTGACCACCTCTACCGCAAACTGTGCTTCAAACGCACTGCCCTTGTAGGTGTAGGCAAGGTGCACGGTTTGGGTGCCGGGCACCGCGCTGTTGAAGCCGCTGATAAGCAAATCCTCGATTGCGATATCCTTGGTGCTGCCGTTATCAAAAACAAGCTGCGCGCGCAAGCCGGCGGTTTCCAATGCCTGCCCGACAAGGTAAGAGGTCTTTGTCGGCAGCGCTTTGACCTGTATCCCGGTAGCTTCTCTTGCAAGCACCTCGATACCGAAGCTGACACTTTTGCTGACCTCGCCATAGGTATATTCCGCCGTAACGGCCTGTGCCCCGAGCACATTCATATCATAGCCCGAGAAGGTGCACGCTGCCGCCACATTTTCTCTGCTGCCGTCGCTGTAAATTGCGCTGATATTCAAGCCGGTAATATCGAGCGCTTCTCCTAAATATTGCGCGGCGGTCGGCGCGGCGCTTAATTGCAGGCGCAAGAGTGTCTTGCCGTTGACCGTGATGGTGTAGCGCGCGGTTTTTTCGCTCTCGCCGTCGGAATAGCTGACAGTGACCTCTTGCGTGCCGATGCTTTCCATATCATAACCCGAGAAGGTCACGGCGGAGCTGACATCGCTCACGGTTCCGTTTTCAAAATATGCCTTCACCGCAATGCCCGCGGCACTGAAGCCGGAGCCCTTGGTGAAGCTCACCACGGAGGGCAGCGTTTCAATCTCAATGCGCAGCAAATCATTGTGCACAAAAATGGAGAAGGTGCAGCTTTTGCCGACACTGTTTTCCGCATACAGCGCGGTAACGGTCTGCTCTCCCTTCGCGCTTAAATCATAGCCCGAAAAGCTTGCAAGCGTGCTGACATCGGCGGTTTTGCCGGAATTGTAGGAAGCAATCAGCTTAATGCCGTCGGCACTAAAGGTATCGCCCACCAAATAATCGGTTTTCTCGGGCAGTGCCTCTAAGCTTAACGCTGTCAACACCAGCGCTTGCACCTGAATGGAGTAGCTTGCGTGTCGGGTAACGCCCTCGTAGGTATAGGAAACTGTCACCGTTTGGGTGCCGGCATGGCTCATGTCATAGCCATCAATAATCATGTAGTCGGTGACATCTTGTGTTAAACCGTTGGTGAAAACCGCGCCCAAGCGCAGCCCGGTGCTATCAAAGACATCGCCTTCATAAAATGAGGTTACCTGCGCGGGAGAGGTGATGGTGACATAGTCGAGCACCAGCGGCTCTTCGCTGACAATAACTTCATAATCCAGCGAATCGGTTTTATCAATAAAGGTGTATGCGATGTGCAGGGTTTGGGTGCCGATGACATCCTTATCATAACCGGTGACAGTGATTTTATCGGTCACCTCTTTTTCGGTATTATCCTCAAAGACGGCATACACGCTAAGGCCGCTCAAATCCAGCTCCTCGCCGACAATGTATTCATCCTTATTCAACTGCGCGCGCAGGTAAATGCGGCTTAAGGGAGAATCCAAAAGCACATAATCCAAGCCGTTTGTCACGCAGTGGCGATAAACACTGTGTATGCTGCTGTCCTCGTTATAGCGGCAGTAGAAGGTCAGGGGAATGCCGGAATTGGCTTTAAATGTATTGTCGCCAATCTCGGTATCCTTATTTTGCACCACCACTTTGTTTACGCGTGGTGCGCGCGTGGCATTTGCCGCATAAAACAGGTAGTTTGGCAGGGAAGCGACATCCTCGCCGAAGGTTACTTCAAATGTGCCGTTACCGCCGGAGTTGAGCCAGATGTTGTTGCTTGCGGCAAGGGTGGTATTTATCTGTACCGCATTCCACTCCACCTCTCTAAGGTTAGAAAGCTCGCGAAACGCATTGCTGCCGATGGCGGTGACATTTTCGCCCACGGTAATCTTGCGGATATTGGGCGCATAGGTATTGCTGGAATTGTAAAAGGCATTTTCGGGAATGGCTTCGCAGGTGAAGCCGAACTCCACCTCGGTGCCGTTTTCCGTGCCGTTTCCCATATAGGCAAAGGTATCGTTTGCTCTGCTGATAGGCAAATTGACCGCATTCCAGGTCAGCTTTTCAAGCGCGCTCAATCCGTAAAACGCATGCACGCCGACACTTGTCAACGAGGCGGGCAGTGTCAATTCCTTCAGCGCAGAGCAGCCGTAAAACGCGTTATCGCCGATGGTTGTAATGCGCTCGGTCATTCTGACACTTTTCAAGGTCTTGTTACCGCTAAAGCAATCCTCGCCGATGGTCGTGACAGGGTAGCCGCCAAGCGTATCGGGAATCAGCGCCTGGGTTTCGCTCCCCAAATACTTTGTCAGGGTAACTGCGCCATCGTTTACCTCGTATTGCCAATTATCGGAGTTGAGCGAGTATTTGACCGTAAACGACAGCTCTGCTCCGTAGTAAGACAGGGTAAAGGTATTGTCCCCCAAGTGCATATCGCTTGCCTTTATCATATGCGTAAACAGGAAATATTCCATGTCCTCGCCATAGGCGGTGTTTACGGCAATATCCTCTGTTGTGCCGTTATTGTAAAGCACGCGGAAAATCATACCGTAAATCGAAATATTAAAGACCTCGGTACCATCGAGCGCCTGCTCGATATCCTCGTCGTAATAAATTGTCTTTTCCGGTCTTTGCACCAGGCTCAAGCTCTTGACCGGGCTGTCGGTGACATATATTTTGAACGACGCGGTGTTGTTCATATAACTGAAGCTTACATCGTTTTCGCCCTCGAGCAAATCTCTTGAGGGATTGCACTCAAGCCCGCGAATGCCGTAGGTATACTTTCTGTTTTCCTGTGTATCGTTGGAATAATTGACACTGAATTCAAACCCGACCATAGCTAAATCCACATGGTAGGTGATGCCGGCAACATACTTTGCATCGATATTTTTGATATAGGTATCCTTCGCCGGCGCGCTGACCAGGCTGATGGTTTTGATGTAGCACGCCATGTACAGCAGCACATTAAAATGTGCCGTGCTCACAGAGGTGGTGGTGTAGCCGATGTAGTAGGTTTTCCCCGCCTGCAAATCCAGCTCAATTTGGAAATTTTGCGCAGAACCGCCGCCGTCGGAGTAAGAGATTTGCCGCCAATATTCATCAAAAATATACCCCTGTGTATCAAAATTGCCGGAGGAAAGGTAGATATACTTGCCCGAGGTTGAGGGTGTAATGGAAAAGAACTTTGTTTTATATGACTTTTTGGTGCTCACGGCGGTGGATTGCGAAAGGGTGATGGGGTGAATGGTACCGTCATCCACCTCGCGCCTTACAACCTTCTAGGTAACCGCAAAATTATTGCCCTCGCCGCCGTCGGCTTTGATGTTTTCGCTCTCCGCTTCGCCTTCGGCAAGCGCGATATAGCCGAGCGTATCCAAGCTGCCGGAGGAGGAGAAGATATAAATGCCGTCATCCTCCGGCACAAAGGTATACACGCGCCAATCACCGGCAGAGCGGCAGGTGATGCTGACCTCGGTATCCTCATAAATGCGCCCGCTTGCCGCACCGGCAGGTGCCGCGCCGAGCGGCACGACGGATGCAAGCAGCAAAACACAAAGTAAAACGGAAATGATTTTTTTCATAATGCCCTCCGATATTCGCAAAACGGCGGCTGTTTTCAACGCGCCGGGTATCTTTTTTATTTTCCTGTCTGCCGCCGCAAAGCGGCACTCAGGCAAAGGTTAAACTACCTCAAATTAATTATAATATAAATAAAAAAGAAATAAAATGAATTTTTTTACCAAAGTTTTACCCCTTTTTTGAACATTTTAACGAAGTGCGCGGCAAAGAAAGGGCAGAAGGGATTGCAAAAAATTTTTCTTTTGATAAAATAGAATACGGGAGTCCAATCTCCCGCTCGTTGCATAAAGCGAAATCTTCACAATATAATTAATTATCGGCAAAATGCGCACCGCTGAGAGAAAGGGTTGAAAATATGTTTATTGAAATCGATATCAGAGATGTCAAAAAGAATCTGGTCAAGGCAATTTCCGATGAGTGGATGCTCATCTCCGCCGGAGACAAGAGCAAATCGAATATGATGACCGCCTCTTGGGGCTTAACGGGCGAGCTGTGGTTTCGCGATGTGGCAGTGTGCTTCATTCGCCCGCAGCGCTACACCTTGGAATTTGTGGAGCAAAACGACACCTTTGCGCTTTGCTTTTTCGGCACCGGGCAAAAGCAGGCGCTTTCCTTCTGCGGCTCGAAAAGCGGCAGGGATTACGACAAAATCAAGGAAACCGGCTTAACGCCTGTTTATTCCGACGGCACGGTTTATTACGAAGAAGCTAAGCTTGTGCTCATTTGCAAAAAAATCGCCGTTAGCGAAATCGACCCCGCCCGCATAACGGATAAAACGGTTATCTCCCGCTGCTACCCCGAAAGCGATTATCACAAGGTTTTTGTGGGCGAAATTATGAAGGTTTTGGAAAAAGAATAAAAGCGGAGAAACAATCAATAACAAGCAAACAAGCAAGCAGGCTGCTCGGGATTCCCCAAGCAGCCTGTTTTTTAATATTCCATTTCCGTTTCTTCCCTTTCGGCAAATAAAAGAGGTGCTCCTTTAATAAAATAGAGTGGTGTTATTCTTCCATCGTCCAAAAGAAAATAAATCGCGTAGTTTGATTGATAGTTATCGTCTATTTGAGGGGAAGCGGAAGTGTCGATTTGTCTAAGTATCGTTTGCAGGGTTTTGCTATCCTCTTTTTTCTCAACAGGATAGGAAATGCCGCCCTCCCCGCCGCTCAGGCAATATCTGCCAAAAACATTTTCATTGCGCGCCTTTTTTACGCCGAGCCAAAAAACATCCTCATTTACCTGCGAGGTTTCCTCGGAGAACCAAAACGGCGCATAATAATCCGGTTCCAATGCGACTTTATATACCGTGTCCACATTCTCGGCACGCACCTCTTCAAGCGAAGCAAAGCCGCTGATACCGTTTAGCCGCAAACAGTGCTTCAAGCTCTTCTTGCAGGAGGGTAAAAGAGAAAATGTGATATTTTTCTTATATTTACCATCTTCAACCCAATCATTATATGAGTTGCCGTACCACTCATTCTCAACATCCTTCGGCGGCTGTTGAGAGCGCGGTGTAAACGCTATCGAAAGGTGCATATTGTCAATATTGGCATTGCTTGCGAGCAGGGCTTGGTCATAAGTCATTGCAAGATATTCGGTGTAAATGTCCTCGAGCATGGCATCATCGTTGATGCGCATTTTGGCGCTCCCCGTCAAATCACCAAAAGAAATTACAGGTGAATATTTTTTCAAATCATATTTTTTGAGCAGAGATTCTCTCGCCTCTTTTAAAGCAGCAATGCGCTCAAAATATGTAATATCCTCCTCTGTCCACGAAGAATAATACAGGTGGCGCGTGCGTACGCCGCCGCCCTTGAGGTGGTACTCAAAGAGAAGGGTAGATGTATTATCCTGCGTATTTCTCAAGCGGAATTCCTCGTTTGCCATGCGATTGACCGACATCACGGTTTGCACGGATTCCTTTTGTGCGAGTGTAAATGCCTGTTCCTCTTCTTCGGTGTAATAACCATATTCACCATCACTAACATAGGCATCATATGTTTGTAAGAAATAGTCGCCATGCGTTAGCAGCGAATCGGAAGGCGTTTCCAAATAGACCATATCTTTCACGGTTACATACTCAACCTGCTCTACGGCAGGCAGGCGATTGCTCCAGCCAAAGCCGTTGGTGCCGCATACCGCAACCAACAATATCATACAGGCGCTGAGAATACCGTACTCCACCAAAAAGATTTTTTTAAAAGCCTTTTTATAAAAAATCAGGCAAAGCAACACAAACAGCACGAAACCGGCACCTACACCAATGAGGATATTGATAAGAAAATCTCGCGGCGTTTTTAAAATGGCAAACAAGCTCATCGCGGTGCCGCCGCCTAAAAATGCCACAATAAACGGGGTACTTAAAGAAGATTGCGCACACTCATGCGGGCGCTTGCCGTAATGATAAACACCTAAAAAATACAATAACACGCACACCGCCACAAGCCCGCAGGCAACGGTGCCGTAGCCGATACCGTATGGCGACGGAACAAACGCAATCGCATACGCGGGTAAAAAGGCGCTCGCCAGTGAAGCCGATTTCATGCCCAATCCGGAAATTTGCTCGGAGGGAAGGCGGAAAACAAGGGATAGACCGTCATCCGCAAAAGCACTTAAAGCAAGTAATAAGAGGTAATGCCAGCCCCTTCCCGCACAAACGGCAATCAGTTGAAAAAGAAAATAGGAGGCGATGACACTCAACATCGTAACAAGGCTGCTGAGCACGAGCTCAGTTTTGTTAAAATTGATAGGAATCCCGCGCAAGCGCAAAAACAGCCTGAAGAAAAAAGGGAAGGCAGTGCTTACGACAAAAGATAACACGATGCTTAACAAAGAAACAACGGACTTTGAAAAAATCTGCGTATTGCGGCTGACCGGAAAAGCTGCATAGAAATCCACTTTTCGGCGGTTGTATAAAAAGCGATAATTCTTATATGCCATAATTGCCGCCATGCCTGTGCCGAACAGTCCGAGCAAAGCGGGGACAAACGAAGAGATTTCTTCCACGGTGTAATCTGTGAAAGCCAGTGTTGCTTCTGCTTCAAAGTAGAAACCGCTTACCAAGAAACAGCTGCCGACACAGAGCGCAAGCGCCGCAAGAGGGACAAAAAGCAGAAAAAACAAATTGTTTCGCAGCTCAATTTTGATACTGCTCTTCACATTTTTATCGGTCCTCACCAAAGATTTCACCAATTTCATATCCGTTCACCTCCATTTCGTTGATAAAGACTTCTTCCAAACTAAGAGAAAGCAATTCCATAAAGACAGGATTGAGCGAGCGCAGGTAGGCAAGTATTTCATCGCGGTTACCGCGAAAGGTCAGCTCATATATTTTACCTTTTTGATTCATTTTTAACACTTGCAAATTTTGCTCAATGGCGCCGATAAGCGTCGGGTCATCCAAAATCAAGTGTACTTTCGTCAAATTCAGCTTGAGGTTCTCCACATCGGAATCGGCAATAATACCGCCGGAATGGAGCAGGCAAATGTTATCGCACACATCCTCCAATTCCCGCAAATTATGGGAAGCGATAATGACCGAGGCGCCGCAATCGCTGACAAAGGAAA
Organism: uncultured Eubacteriales bacterium; assembly: GCA_900321665.1. Taxonomy (GTDB): domain Bacteria; phylum Bacillota; class Clostridia; order Oscillospirales; family Acutalibacteraceae; genus RUG714. The sequence continues at coordinate 4,830 of ONWY01000036.1, read as the reverse complement.
TCAGTATTTTTTTAACGACCTCTCGCACAACAGGGTCGAGCCCGTCAAATATTTCATCAAGCAAAATATATTTCGGATTTGTCGAAAGCCCGAGAATCAGCGCAGCCTGGCGCTGCATGCCCTTGCTCATTTGCGCAATTCTCATGCTCTCCGACAACGGAAAAAAGCTTTTTAATTGTGCAAAGGAGCTGTCCTGCCAACCGGGATACAGCGCTTTGTATTGGTGCGCAAGGCTGCGCAGCGTTGCCCCGGAGGAAAAATACGGTGTGTCCGAAATAAAGATGAGATTGCTTTTTACCGCGCTGTTCTCGAATACCGGCGCGCCGTCAAACAGCACCTGCCCGGCATCCGCCGCGTAAATGCCCGCCAAAATGCGCAGCAGTGTCGACTTCCCGGCTCCGTTAGAGCCGACCAAGCCTACAATGGAGCCTTCCTTCACGCAAAGAGAAATGTGATTCAAGGCAGTGGTTGCTTCAAAGGTTTTTGTCAGCTGTTTTAACTCAATCATTCTTTTGCTCTCCTTTGTAAATTTGCCGTAGCTCTTGCACGAGCGCGGCTTCTTCTATGTGCGCGAGCTTTGCCTCGGAAACCGCTTGCCGAAATGCCGCGAGGCTCTTGCGAGCAAAAAAGGCTTTGGCACTGTCATTTGCGGCAATAAAGGCGCCCTTGCCCGGGATGGTGTAAATGATGCCGTGCGCTTCCAGGCTCTTGTAGCTTTTTGCCACGGTGTTCGGGTTAATGCCCAACTCAGCCGCCATCGCGCGCACCGAGGGAAGCTGCTCGTGCGCCTCCAACGCGCCCATGCAAACATATTTTGCAATCATCTGCTCTATTTGCTCAAACATCGGTTCCCCGGCAGCTGTATTTAATCGAAACATTTTTTCTCCCTCTCTTAACTGTACTGCTCTAAGTAGTACAGCTTCTGTCCTTACTATATCATTCCTCTATTTTTTTGTCAATAACAATTCGGTTACATCAAAAAAAGCGGACTCTCGCTTGGGGCACCTCTTTATTGAGGGCGCCCCTTGAGAGACCGCTTTTTCTCTTATCCTTATTAATATGCTGCTTGCGAGGTCTGTGCCGCAGGGCTTTGCTCGCTCGGGTTGCTTTGTGCCGCCTGCGTGGTCGGCGCACCTGTTGCGGGCACATTGGCATTTGCCGCATCCATGGCGCAAGAGGTTGCCGCTAAGGTGTCCTCCGTCTCGGCGCACAGGGAATAGGAATAATCGCCCAAGGTCCATATTGCCACATACTTGCCGTCAATTTGCATAATGCGAATTTGTGAAGAGAAGCCCTCGATATTCAAATCATACTGCTCCTCGCTTTGCGCCTTGTTTTCATCAAAACCGGAGATATTATGCTCCGCCACATTCGCACTTCTCAAAATGCAGCTGATGCCGTTATACGTGTAGCTGATTTGCGCGATGTTGATATCCTCGCCGTTGGCAGAGGACTCCACAACCGCATACTTTTGACCCTCCGCGCCCTGCGGTGCATTCAGCGAAAGCCCTAATTCGGCAAAATCCTCCTTCGAGTTATATTCCTTCACCTTTTCCTTTGAACCGCACGCACAAAGGCTGAAAGCCAGGGTGAGCACGAGTAAAATTGCAATAGCTGTTTTTTTCATATTTTTCTCTCCACACGCCAAAATAATATGTATTAATTATAATATAGTTGCTCTCTTTTTGCAACCGTTAATTGTCCGCTTTCCCTTTTTCGGTAACCGCAATGTTCAATTCCTCGAGCTGCTCGCTGTCAATAAACGACGGCGCTCCGCTCATCGGTTCGCTCGCATTTTGCACCTTCGGGAAGGCGACCACATCTCTCAAAGACTCCGTGCCGCAAATGAGCATTGCCAGGCGGTCAAGTCCGATGCCCATGCCGCCGTGCGGCGGTGCCGCATAGTGGTAGGCATCCACTAAGAAGCCGAACTTCGCATCAATTTCCTCCTGTTCCATACCGAGCAGCTCAAACATTTTGGTTTGCAGTGCGCAATCGGTAATTCTCATCGAGCCGGAGGATAACTCCGTGCCGTTGAGCACCAAATCAAACGCCTGTGCCTTTACCTTGGATTTGTCGCTGTCAAGATAAGGGATGCTTTCCTCCATCGGCATGGTAAAGGGGTGGTGGGCGGCAACCCATTCGCCGCTCTCCTCATCCTGCTCGAAGAAGGGCATTTCGGTAATCCACAGGTAATTCCACTTGCCTGCGGGGATGATATCCAGCTCCTTGGCAACCAACAGCCTCAGCGCGCCCATGATGCTCAGCGCTTTCCTTGTCTTGTCGCTGACAATAAATACGCAGTCTCCCTGCGCGGCGCCAAGCGCCTTTAGCAGCTGCTCGAGCTCGCCCTCTTTCAAGAATTTCTTAAACGAGCAGCTCGGCTCTGCCTCTGCCCAGCGCACATAGGCAAGCCCTTTTGCGCCGATGCCCTTTGCGTGCTCGGTCAGCTTATCAATCTTCTTTCTGGTGTAGGCGGCAGCGGCATTTTTTGCCACAATCGCCTTCACGGCGCCGCCCTCGGCAAGCGCGTTTTGGAATACGACAAAATCGGTTTGCTCCGCCCACTGCGAAATGTCCTCAATGAGCATTTCAAAGCGCGTATCCGGCTTATCGGAGCCGTAGCGGTTCATCGCCTGCTCAAAGGTCATGCGCGGCAATGGCGCGGGGATTTCCACACCGAGCGTTTCGCGCATCAGCTTTACAATAAAGCCCTCCGCCATGTGCATAATATCCTCTAATTCCACAAAGCTCATCTCCAAATCGATTTGAGTGAACTCGGGCTGGCGGTCAGCGCGCAAATCCTCATCACGGAAGCAGCGCGCAAGCTGAATATAGCGGTCGAAGCCGGCTATCATGCAAAGCTGCTTGTAGATTTGCGGGGATTGCGGCAGCGCATAGAATTTTCCCGCGTGGATGCGCGAAGGCACCACATAATCTCTCGCTCCCTCGGGGGTGGATTTTATCATCATCGGCGTTTCGATTTCAATAAAATCGTTGGCATAAAAATACTCTCTGGCAATTTGCGCTATGCGGTGGCGCATGTACATATTCTTTTGCAGCACCGGGCGGCGCAAATCCAAATAGCGGTGGGTCAGTCTGCCAAGCTCCGCGGTATTGCAATTATCATCAATGGCAAAGGGCGGGGTTTCGCTCTTGGAAAGCACGCGCAAATCCTCCACATCGATTTCAATCTCGCCGGTGGGGATTTCCTTATTTTTGCTGCTTCTCTCCCTGACCGTTCCCTTCGCTGCCAAAACATATTCGCTTTTCACGCCTTGCGCTTTTTTGAAAACCTCCGGGGCGGTATTCTCATCAAACGCAAGCTGGGTAATGCCGGTTCTGTCGCGCAGGTCGATAAACACAAGAGAGCCGAGGTCTCTTTGCTTGCCTGCCCAGCCGTAAAGCGTTACGCTCTGCCCGATATTCTCCGCGCGCAGTGCGCCGCAAAAATGGGTTCTTTTTAATCCGTTTAAGTTATCAGCCATTGTCTTCTCCCTCGTATTCACTCAATGTGCTTTGAATGATAAGATTTTCAAAATTCTCGGCAAAGTTCATAAAATCGCTCTCGCTCACTTCGCCTGTTTGCATATTCTTAATTTTAATAATACCGTTTTCAATATCATCATCACCGATAACGGCTGTAAACATTGCGCCGATTTTGTTGGCATATTTCATCTGCGCTTTTAAGCTTCTGCCCATCATATCCAGGGAAGCGGCGATACCGTCTGCCAACAGCTCATCACACAAGCTCAGCGCCACCTTCAGCGCGTTGTCGCCGATATTGCAAAAATAGATATACGGTGCCGTATCTCCGCCAAATTGGTAGCCGCTTGCTTCCATCACCATCAGCAACCGCTCCAGCCCCATGCCGAAGCCGAGCGCCGGCACGCTCTTTCCGCCGAGCTCCTCGACCAAGCCGTCGTACCTGCCGCCGCCGAGCACCGTGCCCTGCGCGCCGATTTGCTCGCACACAAACTCAAACACGGTTTTGGTGTAATAATCCAAGCCGCGCACGATGCGGGGGTTGACCGTAAAGGGGATATCGCTGATATCCAAATACTCCTTTACCTTTTCAAAGTGCTCCTTGCACTCCTCGCACAGGTAATCCAAAATCACCGGGGCACCCGCCGCCAGCTTTTTGCACGCGGGGTTTTTGCAATCCAAAATGCGCATCGGGTTCTTTTCGAGCCTGCCCTTGCAGGTATCGCACAGCTGCTGCCGGTGCGCACCGAAATACTCCCTGAGCGCTTCGTAATAGTGCTTGCGGCAATGCGGGCAGCCGATGGAGTTAAGCTCGAGGCGAATATTCTCTAAGCCGAAGGCATCAAAAATGCGGCGCGCCAACAAAATCAAGCGCGCATCGGCAATCGGCTCCTTGGAGCCGAAGCACTCTACACCGAATTGGTGAAACTCGCGCAATCTGCCCGCCTGCGGCTTTTCGTAGCGATAGCAGGAGGTCAGGTAATACGCCTTGATGGGCAGCGGGTCATTGTGGAGACCGTGCTCGAGGAAGGCTCTCGCCGCGCCCGCGGTGCCCTCGGGACGCAGGGTGATGCTGTCGCCGCCCTTGGTCAGGAAGGTGTACATCTCCTTTTGCACGATGTCGGTGGTGTCGCCCACGCCGCGCTCAAAGAGGTTGGTGTGTTCAAACACCGGCGTGCGCATCTCCTGATAGCCGAACACGCGCGCTTCCTCCCGGAACAGATTCTCCAAAAACTGCCAGCGGTAGCTATCGCGCGGCAGCACATCCTCCGTGCCGCGCGGCTTCTTTGTGATCAATGCCATTGTATCAAACCTTTCATGGTAAATGTCAATAGATGGAGAAAT
>ONWY01000264.1 GCA_900321665.1 uncultured Eubacteriales bacterium | reverse complement strand
AGAGGGCTTGTATGATGCCGCTACCGGTGCGCAGGCGGCACTCTCTGCCGGCGGTACGATTCCCTTTGTTTACAGACCGGTCAACTCCCCGAGCGTCTCGGTGTATGATACCAATAACTACGGCTCCAAGGTGGAAGCGACCTTCTTCTACCAATCAAGCGCCGGTGTGCTCGAATTTGTGCGCAAGGATGAGGCGCAGGACCGCTCTAAGCTCGAGGCTTCCTTTTACATCAACACCACCGAATACCCGACCTATCAATCGGCAGGGCTCGGCCTTCTCATTCGCAGAGATAATGATAAGCATGATTATTATTTCCAGCACCAGGATGGTCATGCCGGCAAGCATACCTTGGCGGGCAGCTACTCCGCGCCCGGTACCTTCGGCTTTACAACCTCGCCCGGCACCCACGAGCTCATCAACAATGATTTAAAGCAGGAGGTTGTGGATTTACAAATCAACAATAGTACCAACACCGCTTTCCAGCCGTTTTACGGCACGGTTTTCACCTGTGCGACAGCCTCGCCGGCGCAGATTCTCTTTACCGGCAAGGATGGCTCGGGCAAGGTGAATTTCAATGGCGATGATGATAAAGACGGCTTGCAGATTTACTGCCCCGGCGGGTTTCCATATCCTGCAAACTCGGCATACTTTATGTCGAAATTAAATGTGTATGCCTTTAAGACAAACGCATTGAGCACGCAAATTAATACCTGCACGGCGACCAATTTCCTCTCTTGCTACTATAACGCTACCAAGTGGTCGGACTATGCCTCGATGAATGCTTCCGCACTCAAAACGGCACAGGTGCAGCAGGGCACGCTTGTCACCAACCAAGCGGCTGTGGACGCCGCCAAAAATGCCCTGAGCAGCGCCTACAACACCCTGCGCTCGAATGCGGCAAACGGCACTTACTCTTTGATTCATAATAAGCATACGGGAGATATTAATTCGGCGATTGAAGCGACCTCGGTTGATTTTTATATCTTCGAGCAAAATGCCTCCAATGTGTTAAAATTCCACCCCGATTATGCAGACAGCTGCAATAAACACTCCGATGCCTATATGCCTACCTTGCAGACAAAGGGCACTTTCGAGCATACCTATGATTATTGGAATATCGATTTCAGCGCTCTTGTTGCGTTGCTCGAGAAATACGAGGCGCTTGCCGCCGGCGGGCAATTCTCCAATGAGGATGAAGCGGTCGGCAGCGAGCTGCTTGCAGCCAGAGGGGTTGATACCTCCTCGGCGACCGCAAATCCGGCGGCGCAAAAGGATGTAAATACCATTATCAACAACCTGAATGCGGCAATGCGCAACTTAAAGTATAAATCCTTTAATATGCATGTTTACCACAAGATGCTCAACTCTGCCGGCAACAAGGAGATTGATAACGACATTATCCGCACCTATATGCAAACCTATAACAAAACCGCTACCTATGGCGAGGTGGTTGACGGCACGGCGGATTTGAGCGACGGCAGCTACACCGTGAAAGGCGTTCATTTTGAGCCGCAGCCGGATAAGACGTTTCAAGAGTATGCTTCTCGCTACTATTACCAGGGTATTTCCTCGGAATACCTTTGTAATGAGGAGAAGGATATTACCATGGTTTACTATGTTAAGACCATTTCCGATGATGCGCTGAATCGCTTAATCGAACGAGTGGAAAACGATGCCGATACATGGGGCGATACCTATACCGCACTTTCGGTAGAGGAAGTGGTGCAGTGGTATGATGCGCGGGAGAATGACGGCACATTTGCGCGCACCTTCTCTGTATTTGAACAGGAAGAATATGATGCTTTGGTGGCGGAATTTGAAGCCGAGCTTGCCAAGCTTGACCCTGTTGCCACCGCCGCGCAAATAGCGCAAGCCGAGCAGTTTGTGCTTAATTACGAAACGCTGCAGGACTTTGGCGATGCCTTCTGCCATGCGAGCGAGCTGTTGGCAAATTATGCGGCTGATTATGCGCGCGCACAGGAACTCTTGGCGCTCTCCGAGAGTGATAATGCCGGCAAGAATGCAACGCAGGCGGTGCTCGAGGATGTCAGCGCATTTGCTTTAACTCCGCATACATCCGGTGCACATATGCTCTTAAATGCCCCGAAGGACGGCATTGACGGCAGCTACTATGTATTGTGCTCGCAGTGCAACCAAATTGTGGATTCCGCTGCCTTTGCCTGCCCGCATTTTAACACCTTCAAGCTACCCGAGTATGATTATAGCAACAGAGGCGCTGCTTTGCGCATTCAGCAAGAGACGATTGACAGCGGCTATCAGGATGTGCGCTTTACTGCGGCTTGCCATGTGCCCGACGGTGCGGAGGTGACCGATTTCGGTTTTGTTTACACCCAAACCAAGTACCTCAACGGCGGCATAGAGCCGAGCGATAATATCCCTGTCGGGGTAGAGCAGCT
>ONWY01000035.1 GCA_900321665.1 uncultured Eubacteriales bacterium | reverse complement strand
CGTGATTCAGGTACTGCCAAATATACCACTCATCCTGATAATTCCAGCTAATCGGTGTATAGAAGCTGGCAATCCATTTTTTATAGTCATCAAATTCGCCCTTTAGGTAATTATCGTAAATTTCGCTCCTGGTATAAATCATCGGTTTGACACCGTATTCTTTTTCAAGCAGTTCCAAAAACACCTTTAACTCTCGCACCACATCTGCTTTGTCGGGCGGATTTTGCTCTTTATCACCATAGTACTCGACATCGACTACCGGCAGCAGTCTGCCCTCTATATTCGTGCCGACGGTCTTGATAAAGTTTTCGGCTTGGGTTTTGCCGGGGCTGTCATAAGAAAAGAAGTGGTAGGCTCCCGCTACCAAAGCAGCATTTTTGGCATTTTCCCAATTTGCGGCAAACCTTTCATCTTGAATGGTGCTGCCCTCTGTGGCTTTGATGTAGATAAACTCTATATTCTGCTCTTTCAGGCGGTTCATATCAATATCCGCCTGGTAAGCGGAAACATCCACGCCGATGGTGCTGTTTTGCTCATCGACAAACCACTTGTTAATAAAGACCTTCTTTTGCTTTGCCAAAATGAATACCGTTAAAAAGATGATGAGCGCCACCGCTACAAAAGCGGCGAGGGCAATCAAAAAAGCTTTTAACCCTTTTTTCATTTGCTTTTTCTCTTTCAAAAATCAGCCTTCTTTCTCTTTTCTTTATCTTAACGATGCTTTTTTATAAAAACCGATTCTTACATCCGGGAGGCAATTTTGCTATGCTTTTTCATTCTCCATGCCGAGAATTCGGATTACAACTGATTTAGTTTTTCCTGCAGTAGCTCAAAAAAGCGGGAAATATGCTCACCGTCGGCAAAACCGTGATGTATCGTAAGGGATACCGGCATTCTTCTATCTTCTCCCATCTTTCCGATGACACAAAGGGGATAATCGTTACCTTGAGGCGCACGCTGCGTGTTGCTAAATGATGTGAAATCCAATTTTGGCAACGCACTGACTAACATCACATTGTAATCCGTCATTGCCTCAGCCTGTTCGTACGGATCGGTGACAGCTGCGCACGCTATCACCTTCCGCGCCGTTCGAGTAAAGGTTTCAAAGTCATCTGCAAACGGAAAAATCATTTCGGCAAAATTATTCTTTTCCTCCACGCGAATCGGTGCAAGACCGTCAATCCGGTCATACAAGACAACATTTCCGTCTTTATCAAAGCGATAGCGAAATTCCTCGATTTCATTGGCTGCGCTGAGAACTGCGTAAAAGTAACTCAAAAAGAATGAAACACCCTTTTGTTTGGCAGCAGTATATGCATGCGTTGCATCTACACGCACCGTAACCCCAAGGTTCGGATTACAAAAATCGCAAAAAAAATCAAAGTTATCGCGGCGGTTCCAAACAGAAATATCAATCAGCTGTTTTTGTACTCTTTTGTTCTGCTGCATATTTGACATCAGGTATATCCTCCCTGTTTATGATTTCAAAACATTGCTCCCGTATTTATTGGCAATGCCAACGCAAATTGTTTTGATAGTCTAACCAACTGATTATCAGCCGTATTTTTTCTCCGTTTTAAATGATTTGACACTTCGTGTCATGATTTGGCTTCGCCATGATTTCTTGCCCATTTTGCACTGCAAAATGTGGCTCCGTGATTTGAATTGCACCATATGCGCCGCAAGGCGCAATTCATGACCGAAGGTCAATTCATGCCATCAGGCAATTCACGCGCCGCAAGGCGCAATTCATTGTGGAGAGAGTAAGACTACTGTTTCCACATGCCTCCAAAATCAATGTGACTTATTGGAATTTTTCTTGGCGGTAGTGATAGAGGCGATTAGCTTGCGCTGTATCGTACCCCTGGTATTGTTTAAAAATTTGTACTGTTCATCCGTTATTTTTCCTTTACGATGTAATATTTCAAGCCAATACTCGGTTTCCGAACATTCCTTAAGGGCAATCTCAAGTTTATGAATGAAGTCCGCGCGACTTTGCGCATACTTTCCTTCAAACAAATTTGCTCCTATTGAAGATGAAGAACGAACAATCTGATCCACATATGACCGGCATCCATTAATACTGTCACAAATATCAGAAACCGAGAGTGCAAAAGCTATGGTCATTTCGCGAAGTTCGTTTTTATTGTCTGTCATAATGATGCTCCTTATTATGTCGATGTATCGCTGGCACGATTCGATATATTGACCATCCGGTCAATTCAATATATGCGCCTTCGGCGCATTCGATATGTTTGCTCCACAAACAAGATATCGGGAAAATCCGCTTGTCACACTGTGACATATCGAGCGAGCAACGCGAGCCTATCGAACGCAAAGCGTATATCGAAAATCCGTCCCACGGATTTATCCCGATGCAAAGTTTTGTGTCAAAGACACGACAACTTCGCAATGCGCAGTATGCGGAAACATATCAACCGGCTGTATCTTTTTGACCTTGTAGCCGGCTTTAGTTAAATAAAACAAATCTCTTTTTTGCGTTTCCGGGTTGCAGGAAACATAGACCACCCGCTCGGGCGAAGCCTTAACAAGGCAGGAGAGAAACTGCTTTGAAGCTCCGGCTCTCGGCGGGTCCATAATCACGACATCGAAGTTTTCGCCCGCAGCTTTTTTCTCGAGCATAAATTCGCCTGCATCTGCGCAGTGAAACTCGGCGTTTTTAATGGAATTGAGCTTCATATTTTCTCTTGCATCTCTGACTGCGTCCTTATTAAGCTCAACTCCGACAACACTCTTAACCTTACTTGCCGCAATCAGCCCTATTGTTCCGATTCCGCAATAGGCATCGAGCAGCTTGTCGCTCCCCTTCAAGTCGGCAAATTCGAGAGCCTTGGAATAAAGAACCTCAGTTTGAATCGGATTGATTTGATAGAAGGACTTCGGGCTGATGCGAAAGCGGCAACCGAGCAGCTCTTCCATGATTTTTCCGCTACCGTAAAGTACTTCCTGCCTTTCACCCAAAACGAGTGAAGTCTTTTTGGTGTTGATATTGAAAACGATTGTTGTGATTTCCGGGTGGAGCTTTAAAAGAGCTTTAACAAAATCTTTCTTTCTCGGAAACACATTGGTGCCGCCCACCAAAACCACCATCACCTCGCCGCTTTTAAAGCCGCGCTTGACAAGCACATGGCGAAGAAAACCGCGATGTGTATCTTCATTGTAAGCCGTCAGCTTAAACGAAGGCAGCAGCTTGCGGATAGAAACGATGATTTCATCCGCCTTTTTGTCTTCAAGCAAACATTCATCAACTGCCACAATGCGGTGAGACGAGGACTGAAAAATGCCCGAAATGATTTTGCCGCCGCGAGTAGTGCCGAATGCCGCCTGCACCTTGTTGCGGTAATGGTAAGGGTGCTCCATACCGATGATTTCACTGACACGGTGAAAGGTGCCGAGCAGCTTAATCACCTTTGCCATTTTGTGGTGCAGCTGCTCCTCATAGCTTAAATTTTGTAACTGACAGCCACCGCACTTTTTGCGGTGGGGGCAGAGCTTTTGCGCTTTGTGTTCCATGCTTATTCCTTCACATACTGCACATACGGCAGCTCCCGGTAGCCCAAGCGCTTGTAAAGGCGAATTGCCGCCGCATTATCGGGCTCGGCTTCCAAGCGAAAGCGGGAAGCGGGAAAATGTTGCTCGATAAAAGCAACCATTTCGGTGCCTCTGCCGCTGCCGCGGTACGCTTCTTTTAAAAATAATTCCTCTATCCAAGTGACCATGCCGCCCGACTCCTGCGAGAAGGTTTTGGCAATCAGCAGGAAGCCGACAGCCTCCCCCTGCTCCTCGCACAGCCAGCACTCGGCATAGGTATCGCGCTGTATCAGCTCTCGAAAAGTGTTCTCGATGTTTTGCATCGGTACAGGGTGCAACACCGCATCGGACTGATAAAAGGCAGAGGCAAGGGCAACATAAGTCGCCTTGTCCCCTGCCTCTAATTTTCTAAATTGCATTACGCACCGTGTACCAGCGCGGCAAGCTCTTTGAGCTGCGCCTTGTTTTCCTCACTCAGAGAGGTTTTAATGGTAATCACATCGCCGATATACTCGATACCCTGCATTTTATCGAGATATTCCTGCATTACCTTTGCGGCGCTGGGCGCCCACGAGCCGTTTTGCACCAATGCCACCTTGCGATTGCGGTAGGTCTTATCGCGCAGGTGCATCAGCAGCTCCTCCATCGGCGGGAATAAGCCGGCATCATAGGAGCAGGCAAAAAACACGGTTTTCGGGTAACGGAAAGCATCCTCCACACACTCGGCACTATCCTCGCGCGGCACCTCGCTGAATGCCACCTTCGGCTCGCCAAGTGCCTTAAGCTGCTCGGCAAAATACTCTGCCGCCTCTAAGGTGTGCCCGTGGATGGAAGCGACGGCAACAAAGGTACCCTCGCTCTCGGGCTTATACTGTGACCAGGTATTGTACAAATCCAAATAATAGCCTAAATTCTCGCTGAGAATCGGCCCGTGAAGCGGGCAAATCATATCGATAGGCGTATCGGCTAATTTTTTCAACAATGCCTGCACCTGCATGCCGTATTTGCCGACAATGTTGAAATAGTACCTTCTCGCTTCGCATGCCCAATCCTCATCGGTATCGAGCGTGCCGAACTTGCCGAAGGCATCGGCGCTGAAGAGCACCTTTTCGCTCTTTTCATAGCACATCATCACCTCGGGCCAGTGCACCATCGGCGCAGCGGTAAATTGAAGTGTATGGGAGCCCAAGGAAAGCTCCTCGCCGTTTTTGACAACGACAATCTCGTTATCCACCGTGGCAAACTGCCCGAACATTGCCGCCGCTCTGTCACCCATCACCAGCTTTGCACCGGGGTATTTTTCGCAAAAAGCGGCAACGGAACCGGTGTGGTCGGGCTCCAAGTGCTGCAAAACAAGGTATGCCGGCGCGGTATCGCCAAGCTCCTTTTCGATATTTTGCAGCCACTGCTCAATCATTCTTTTATCGGCAGCTGCCATCACGGCACTTTGCTCATCGAGAATCAAAAACGAGTTATATGCCATACCGTTTGGCACAATGTATTGGCTCTCGAATAAATCGAGGTCGTAATCATTGGTGCCGATGTATTTTATTGAATCCGTAATCTTAATATCCATATCAAATCTCCTTAAATAATATATATTTTATTATATAATACATTTCGGTTTTGTCAAGTAATTGTGTAATCCATACGGAATTAAACGGTGATTATCCATAATTTTTAAGCAAAATCCCACTTGTTTTTTTGTGCGCTTTTCTTTATATTAGAAGTGTGAAAATAGAAGGATAAGAAAAAGATACAGGCAGCCCTACAGTCAGTGCAAAAAAGCGAGCTAACCCTGAAAGGTTTAAAATACCCATAAGACTTCGGCTGCAAGCGGGCAAATGCTCGCAGAAAGGTTATTATGAAGCGATTGATTGCGTACTATTCCGCCAGCGGCGGCGCAAAATTTGCCGCAGAGCAGTTTGTTTCACTGCTCGATGCCGATATGCTACGCGTGGATACGGTGATGAAATTCCCGAAGGGTGAAAGCGGGAAGAAATTTATCGGCAATTTTATGAGTGTTTTCAACATCAAGCCGACTTTAAAAAAGCAGAGCCTGAAGCCGACAAAGTATGATGAAATCATCATCTGCTCCCCGGTGTGGGCAGGCAAATGCGCCCCGCCGATGCTCTCCTTTTTGCACAAGTATGATTTCACCGGCAAAAAGTTATATTACTTTGCCACAAGCTATGTGGAAAACGAAAAATACCTCATTGAGGATTTAGAGCGCAAAACACACTCTAAAATTTGGGAATATTCGACCGAAGCGAGCAATGAAACACGCGAGGAAAGCGCCGAGAGAATCAAGTGCTTTGCCGCGCAAATCGGCTAAAGCGAGAATTTAAAAGGCTGCAACACAGGCAAACGCGGTGTTGCAGCCTTTTTTTGATATAAAAAACCTAAGCCGAAAAGAATACGGCTTTGAGAAAAATTTCAAACCCGATCAAAATCAAGATGCTCCCGCCGACAAGCTCCGCCCTGCGAAACGCTGTGCAAAAGCGCGCACCCAAGCGCGCCCCGCCATAGCAAAGCACAAGGGTAACCGCCGCAATGATTGCCGCGCAACAAAGCGCCTGCCAAAAGGAATACTGCTCTATGGTGAAGCCGACCGAGAGCGCATCAATCGAGGTTGCTACCCCCTGCAACAGCAGCACACGGTAGCCGATGTGCTGCACCGCCTGCTGCGAGGGTGCTTCGCGCGTTAAGCAATCATAAATCATCTTGCCGCCGATGTAACAAAGCAGTACCAAAGCAATAAAAGGCACAAAGCGCTCTACAAAGCGAAAGTACCCCACCAGCGCATGCACCAATGCCCACCCGATCAGCGGCATAGCAAACTGAAAGGCGGCAAAAATCGCCGCCATGGCAATTACCCTGCGCCGCGGCATGCGGCTCTCGCTCAAGCCGTTTGCCACCGAAACCGAAAAGGCATCCATCGCAAGCCCGGTGCCTAACAGCGCAGCGCTCAAAACAAAGTGCAAATCCAAAAAATCAGTTCCCTCCCCCGATAACAAACCCCACTAATACACTTATGCGCGCGAAGGACATTTTATGAAAGCATCTGTATGTTAAGAAAAATGCGGATTGGTTTACACTTTTAGAGAAATATGATATGATATGGGTATAAAGATTCGAACCCGGTTTCTATTTGCTGATATGCCATAAACAGGCGCTTGCGCCGCATGAGAAGGAAGGAAAGAAATCATATGATAAATGTCTTAGTACTAAACGGCTCCCCTGCGGGGAAGGACAGCATTACGCTATACACGGTAAAATACATTCAAAAGCATTTCTCAAGCTGCCGCTTTGAGGTACTGCATGTCGGGCAAAAAATCAAGCAATACGAAAAGGATTTCACCCCTTGCAAGGATGCACTCGAAAGGGCAAATTTAATTATTTTCGCCTACCCGGTTTACACATTTTTGGTACCGGCACAGCTACACCGCTTTGTGGAGCTGATGAAGGAAAACGGTGCCAACATCAGCGGTAAATTCGCCACCCAAATTTCCACCTCAAAGCACTTTTACGATGTAACGGCACACCGCTTTATTGAGGAAAACTGCGCTGATTTATCGCTGCGCTACATCCGCGGGCTTTCGGCGGATATGGACGATTTAACCACCAAAAAGGGCAGGAAGGAAGCGCTGGAATTTTTCCGCTTTGTGCTCTGGTCGCGCAAAAGAGGTATTTGCGAACCCTCTCCCCTGCCGCAGCAAGGGGCGGGAGAGAAGCCTGCCGCCTTCGGTGCACCGCGCACCGCCGTAAAGCAATCGCTGCACAAAAAGGCAGTAATTGTTGCCGATTTTGGCGAGAGCGAAAAGGATGCACCGCTTGAGCAGCTCATAGCGCATTTCCAAGCCGCACTGCCGATGCCGAGCGAAGTGATTAACATTCGCGATTTTCCCTTTGCCGGCGGATGCCTCGGGTGCTTTCGCTGTGCCGCAAGCGGTAAGTGCATTTATAAAGACGGATTTGATGACTACCTGCGCGCGCATATCCAAAGTGCCGACGCGCTCATTTATGCCTACACCATAAAAGACCACTCCATGGGCTACCGCTTCAAGCTGTTTGATGACCGCCAATTTTGCAACGGTCACCGCACGGTGACCATGGGTAAGCCGGTGGCATACTTGGTAAACGGTGAGATAGAGGATGAACCGAACCTGAAAACACTGATGGAAGCAAGAGCGGAGGTCGGCGGCAATTACCTCGCCGGCATTGCCACAACGCCCGCCACGGCGGCAGCTGCCGCCGCAAAGCTCAGCTACGCTGTGGCGCACGATTACCTGCCGCCGAAGAACTTTTACGGCGTTGGCGGGCTAAAGATTTTCCGCGACCTGATTTTCCAAATGCAGGGGCTGATGCGGGAGGACCACCGCTTCTACAAAGCGCACGGCTTTTATGATTTCCCGCAAAAAAGACCGGGGCGCGTTTTGGCAATGTATGCAGTCGGCGCGCTGATGAATAACGAAAAGCTGCGCAAAAAAGCCGGCAATAAAATCACCGAAGGGATGACCATGCCCTACGAAGCGGTGCTCAAAAAATACTGATTCTTTTTCATAACAAAAATGCTCAACCACACAGGTTGAGCATTTTTCTTATGCAAAGAAATGATGATAAATCCTTAAAAAACGATAGCCGCAATAGTACATTTCCTCGCGCAGGAAAAAGGGCAGCTTTGTATCGAGTGTTTTGTAGGCGGAGGTGGGTGTCGGCGAGGAGACGGCATCAATGCCCGCATCCTTCGCCATCAGCATCGCCCGCGCCATATGCAGCGGGTCGCTGACAATGACAGCTGTTTGAAACCCCTCTTCTCGCATAATAGCAGCCGCATTTTCGAGGTTTTCTTGAGTAATGGTACTTTTCTCCTCGGTGAGAATATCGGCGGCAGGAACGCCCAAGGAGAGCGCATATTGCTTTGCCACCTGAGAGTCCGCGAGCACGCTGCCCTCACCGAGCCCGCCGGTGATGATGATTTTTTGCACCACACCGCTTTTATACAGCTCTACCGCATGATTGACGCGCTCTTTAAAAACCGGAGACGCCTCATTATTGATGGTGCCGGCACCGAGAACAATCGCCACATCGCTTTTCTCCTGCGCATCAATATGCGCATAAATCAAAACGGTAGCACTTGTTCCCAACAGATATATGAGCACCACTAAAAGGGTGATTCTTAAAATTCGCTTAAATGTTTTCATAGTTAGTTATTGAATTCTAATTTAGCGGAGCTAAATTAGAATTTATCGGGCTAACGCCCTTTAAAGAAGAAAGAATAAAGAAAAAAGAAAAATGAAGGGCGGGACACCCGCACCCGATTTATATAACATTCCATCCGAGTGCTTTTCATCCACATCCATTTACACAAGGATGAATAAAAAAGCTTGTATCTACACCATTTTCAAAGTAATAACTCAGAGTGAAATACT
>ONWY01000121.1 GCA_900321665.1 uncultured Eubacteriales bacterium | reverse complement strand
TTTCAACAGATTTAAAATTATATGTTGCCATTTTTATCCCCCTATTCACCGATGATACCGGTAATATCCAACTGCTCGCCATCTGCCCACAAATGCTCTAAATCATAGAAGCTGCGGGACTGCTCATTTAACACATGCACCACCACATCGCCGTAATCGAGCAAAATCCAACCGGTGCTCTTGCCCTCTATGTGGTGCGGCTCCACACCGGCTTGCGAAAGCTGAAATTCCGCTTCCTCGGCAAGCGCCTTCACCTGTGTGGATGAAGTACCGGTGGCGATGACAAAATACTCTGTCAGCGCAGTGATTTCGCTTACCTTAATGAGCTTAATATCCAAACCCTTTTTACTGTCGAGTGCCTTGATGATGATTTCGCACTTTTTTTCTGCTTGCATAATTGTTCCTTTCTGTATAAAAACTTCTTATTAGACCTTTGGTGCTACCGGTCGCGGCGGTAGTATTCCATCGCCGCCACGGTATCGGGGTGAACGCTAAGCCCGCGCGACGAAAGCTTTTTGACGGTGAACGCAGCGCCCTCGTAAACCGCCGCATCCAAATCGGTGCGCGCCAAGCGGCGCATTTGCTCCACACCGGGATAATCGCGCTCCGCGCTGGTTAAATCCGCAGTGTAAACAATCTTTTCGAGCAGGCTCATGTGTGCTTTACCGGTGGTATGGTAGCGCACGGCGCTGATGATGTCCGCATCCTCAATGCCATACTCCGATTGAATAAACACACTGCCGCTGATGGCATGCCACAGCTTTTGATTCTCCTTTGCAACAGGGTCAAGCTCTATGCCGGCGCTTTGCATGATTGCGAGCTGCTGCTCGCCGGGGGTGTTCTTCGTGCAATCGTGCACAAGCCCCGCAAGGTAGGCTTTTTGCACATCCGCTCCGTGAATCGCGGCAAGCTCTTTTGCCTCTTGCGCCACACCGAGCGAGTGAAAAAACCTGTCCTCCAAGAGCCGACCGCGCAAGGAAGCTATGATTTTCAGTTTATCCGCCATATAACCCCTCTTTTTTGATATATTCCGCCACGGCAGGCGGCACAAGTGCTGCAATGCTTTCCCCGCGCCGGCAGGCATTCCTGACCTGCGTGGAGGAGAGCGGCAGCGGTACCACATCACTGATGATGCACTGCTCCGAGCTTAAATGCAGCTTGGTCTTGGCAAACTCCCTAAGCTGCGCAGCGCTTGTCTTTTCATCGCGACAATCGCAAAGCAGCACGGCATTGCGCACAATGCGCTCCGGGTCGCGCCACGAAGCAAAGCTCAAGAGCATATCGGTTCCCATAATGAAATACAGCTGTGCTTGCGGGTACTGCCGCTTGAGAATTTCCAAGGTATCGGCGGTATAGTTTTTGCCGCCGGTTTTGACCTCAATATCGCTCACCTCGGCATCGGGAAATGCCAGCCGGCACATCGCGAGCCGGTGTTCCCCTGCTGCCAACTCCGCCGCCTGCTTATGGGGCGGAATCCCCGCCGGCAAAATCAGCACCTTATCAAAGTGCATATTTTCCCGAAAGGCATTGAGCAGGTGCACATGCCCGTTGTGCGGCGGGTTAAAGCTGCCGCCGAGAATGGCAATTTTACTTTTTGGTTCCATGTTTTTCGTGCAGCTTCTCGCTGTAGCGGTAGAGCACAATGCTGCCGCCGATGACCTGAATGACCTCGCTGCCCGTTGCCTGCGCGAGCTGCGCGGCAATCGCCTTAGGCGGCTCGGGTGTGGTTTCCAATAAAACTTTTATCTTAATCAATTCGCGCGCTGTCAGCGCCTCGTCTGTTTGCTGAATCAGCATTTCGCTGACACCGCCCTTTCCCGATTGAAACAGCGGCTCTAAGCGGTTTGCCTTGGCTCTCCACGAAGCCCTCTCTTTGCTTGTCATAATGTTCTCTTTTCTTTTTTATTTGCAAGCAGGGTGACTCTATACCCTGCGCTTCTATCGCTTCTTATTTCCCTAAAAATGCGGGCAGCTCCGCCTGCAGCTTTCTGAGCGCATTGCCGCGGTGGGAAATGGCATCCTTCTTTGCATCATCTAACTGCGCCATTGTCTTCATGCCGACCTTGAAAATCGGGTCGTAACCGAAGCCGTTATTGCCCTTGGGATTTTGCCCGATTATTCCCTCGCACTTGCCCTCGGTAACCAAGGTTCTGCCGTCGGGCATAGCAAGCGTGATAACACTGACATAGCGCGCCGTTCTCTTTCTGCCGGGCACATCAAACATGTCATCCAAGAGCTTGTTCATATTGGCGGTATCATCGCCATGCTCGCCCGCATAGCGCGCGGAGTAGACGCCGGGCGCACCGCCCAAGGCATCCACACAAAGCCCGCTGTCATCCGCGATGGCGGGAATGCCGAGCGCTTTGCAAACAGTCGTTGCCTTCAAAGCGGAATTTTCCGCAAAGGTGGTGCCGGTTTCTTCAATATCCTCTGTAAAGCCGAGCTCTGCCGCTGTTTGCACCGCAATACCCATCGGCTCCAAGATACGGCGCATTTCCGCAAGCTTCTTTGCGTTGGCGGAAGCGAGCGCAAACACGGTCGGTGCGGGCGCAGGCTCTGCTGCGGGTGCGGGCTCTGCTGCAGATGCAGGCTCAGGCTGCGATATCTCGAGAGCCTCCGGCTCTTGTGCGGGCTGCTCGCCGCTTTCCTGCGCAGGCTCTGCCGCTTCGCTTTCGCTCGGCTGTTCCGTTTCTTCGGTCGCCTCCTCCGGCGCATCCGCAAGCTCGCTGAAGAGCGCCTTTGCAAACAGCTCTGCATCAAACAGCTGCAAATCCTCAATCCCTTCGCCGACACCGATGTACTTCACCGGGATTTGAAGCTGCTCGCGAATAGCAATCACCACACCGCCTCTTGCGGTGCCGTCAAGCTTTGTGAGCACAATGCCGGTAATGCCTGCCGCCTCCTTAAAGAGCTTTGCCTGGCTGACAGCGTTTTGCCCGGTGGTGGCGTCAAGCACCAACAGCACCTCTTTATCGGCATCGGGCAGCTCGCGCTCTATGATGCGCGAAATTTTATTGAGCTCATCCATCAAATTTTTCTTGTTTTGCAGCCTGCCCGCCGTATCGCAGATAATAATATCATCGTTTCTCGCTTTACCGGCGGCAATGGTATCAAACACCACGGCGGCAGGGTCGGCTCCCTCGGCGTGCTTAATCATCTGCACACCGGCGCGCTCTGCCCAAACCTCCAGCTGCTCGATGGCAGCCGCTCTAAAGGTATCAGCAGCGCCTAAAATCACCTTCTTGCCCTCGCTTTGGTACTTCATCGCAAGCTTGCCGATGGTGGTCGTTTTACCGGCGCCGTTGACACCAATCATCAGTATCACCGAGGGCTTGGTGCTCAAGTGCATCTGCTCCCCGCCGGCAATCATCTGCCGCACCACCTCGACAATGGCGGGCTTGAGCGCAGTCGCTTCGGTGATTTTATCCTCCTTCACCTTTTGCTTGAGCTGCTCGATGATTTTCTCGGCAGTGGAAACACCGACATCGCTCATAATCAAAATCTCTTCCAATTCCTCATAGAGCTCGTCATCAATCTTTTTAAACGATTTCAACATCGAGTCAATCGCACCCGACATGGAATCTCTTGTCTTTTTTAATCCTTCGCTGATTCTTGAAAAAATTCCCATGGCTTTCTTCCTGACTTTTTTATTTTATATTCCGAGCTTAGCGGAAACCTCCGCCGCCTTCAGCTCCAAGAGCTTGGAAACGCCCTTTTCCTGCATGGTCACACCGTAGAGCACATCGGCTTCCTCCATGGTGCCTCTGCGGTGGGTGATGGCGATGAACTGAATGCGCTCGCACATCTTGCGCATATACTTAGCGTATTTATCCACATTGACATCATCGAGCGCCGCCTCCACCTCATCGTAGATACAAAACGGCGCGGGGGTGACCTTCAAAATGGCAAACAGCAGTGCCACTGCCGCCAGCGATTTTTCGCCGCCGGAAAGCAGCGCAATGTTTTGCACATTCTTGCCGGGGGGCTGCACCTTGATTTCGATGCCGCACTCGAGCACATTCTCTTCATCCTCCAGCTGCAGCTCCGCCTTGCCGCCATCGAAGAACTCGTGCATGGTCGCGGCAAATTCTTGATTGATTTTGGCAAATTGCGCAGTGAACTGTGCCGACATATTGTTGGTCAATTCCTTAATAAGCTTGGTCAGCTCGCGCTCGCTCTTTTGCACATCCTCCAATTGCAGGCTTAGGAAATCGTGGCGCTCCTTGACCTCTCTATACTCTTCAATCGCCGCCACATTCACCGAGCCCAGGGCACGGATTTTCGCCTTTACGGAAGCGAGCGTGCGCTGTGCCTCGCCGATGTTTTCAAGCTTAATGTTGAGCTGCTCTGCCTGCGAGCGGGTCAGCTCGTATTCATCAAAGAGCTTTGCGACGGTGGTTTCATATTCATTTTGCATATTGATTTTGCGCTCGGAAAGCCTTGCCATCTCGCCGGAGAGCTTCTCGCGCTGTGCCGTGTACTCCTTCTCGGCGGCGCGCAGCTCGGTAGAGCGCTTCTCAAGCTCGCTGCGCGAAGTGATAATCTGCTCGATGTTTTGCTTCGCCTGCTGTGCCTTGTCGCGCAGGGTGTTTTTCGCCTCTTCAGCTTGCGCGATGGTCGCTTCGAGCGCTTCATTTTGCTTGGAAATGGCAGCAATTTCTTCTGCCGTTTTTGCCGCGCGCTCCGCTTGGGAGAGCTTTTGCAGGGTCAAGGACTGAATTGCCTGCAATCTTGATATTGACTGCATTCGCCGTTTCGTTGAGCTGAGCGCGGCGCTGTTCCAATTTTTCCTTATCGGCATTGATGGCTTCGATACCCTGCTCTACGCGGTGCATTTGCGCCTCAATGCGTGCAATACCGGCATCGGCGCTCTCAGCCTGCGCCTTGAAAGAAGCCACCGTGGCTGCCGCATTGCTCTTTTCCTGCTCGAGCTCGCGCACCGCTGCTTTCGCCGCCGCACACTGCTCGCTGATGAGATTCAGCTCGCCGCGCGTGCGAATCACATCTTCTCCGCCGGAAACAATATCGGCTCTGACCGCTTCCATCTCGGCCTCCAATTTCGCGAGCGCGCTCGCTGCCGCATTGCTCTTTTCAAATGCCTGCTCCGCCTCGGCTTTCACCGCAGCGCAGCTCTTTTTGAGCTTCTCGATTTCCGCCGCACGCGAGAGCATACCGGTGTTTTTGGCTTTTGAGCCGCCGGTCATGGAGCCGCCGGCGTGGATAATCTGCCCGTCAAGCGTGACAATCTTAAATGCACCTCGGTATTGCTTGGCGATGGCAATCGCACTGTCTAAATCCTCTGCCACGACCGTTTTGCCGAGCAGGTTGGCAATGATATCTTGATACTGCTTATCGCACTCCACCAGGCGGGTGGCGTAATCCACAAAGCCTGCGCACTGCTCAATGCCCTTTTCTTTTAAAGAGCGTGCTTCCATTGCCGCAATCGGCAGGAAGGTGACTCTGCCCAAGCGATTGTTCTTTAAGTAGGTGATGGCGCGCTTAGCATCCGCCTCATCACCGGTTACCACATTTTGCAGCGCATTGCCCAGCGCCGTTTCCACGGCAAGGGAATAGGCGGGGTCGGTTTGAATTAAATCGGCAAGTGCGCCGTGAATCCCGCGCAGCACACCGTGGCGCGCCTGTTGCACCACTGCTTTGACCGCGCCCGAGTAGCCCTCCATATTCTTTTGCAGCTCTTTTAGCATGGCAAGCTTTTGGTTTTGGTTATAAGATTCGGCGTTTAAGCGGTCACACTCTGCTTTGAGCTTGTGCGCCTTATTTTTTTCGGACACATATTTTAAATCGTACCCTTCGAGACTGTTGCGGCTGCTTTGCACGGCATCCTCATATGCCTTTAACTGCTGCGCACATGCCTCGCGCTCCGCCTTTGCGGTGGAAAGCGCTGCATTTTTTTGTGCAATCGCGCTGTCAATATCGCCCTGTCGGCGCACAATCTGCTCGGCGGAGGAAAGGGCGGTGGATTTTTCCACCTTTGCATCCGAAAGCGCAAGCTGCAAAGAGGACAGCTCCTCGGTAAAGGAGGAAAACTGCTTTGTGAACTGCTCGTTTTCATTCATCAAGCTCTGCATGCCGCGGCTTTGCTCTTCCAACAGGCTGCGCTCGGCAGCAATTTTTTCATTGAGCTGAGCAATCTGCGCCTGCCGCTCGGCAATCTGCTTGTCAATCTGCTCTTCGGTATCGCCTGCCTGCTCTGCCTCGGTGCGAATGCGCTCGATGGTATCGTTATTGTGCGCTATATTTTGCGAAGCGAGCTCAATCTCGCTCTCCTTGCGGATTGCCTCCTCCTCAAACGAGGCGGCATTATTGCGCAGCGCTTCAATGACAAGATTGGAATCGGCATTTTGCGCATAGATTTCTTCATTCTCTTTTTCGATTTTTTCAAGCTCTGCTTCGCACTGCTCGTACTGCGCGCCGGCGAGAGTGATTTTTTTCTCCTGCTCGCGCAGCTTGTCGTTACTCTTGCTGATTAAATCGAGCCACAAGCCGATTTCCAGATTTTTCTTTTCCTCGGCAAGCTCCAAAAACTTCTCTGCCTTATCGCTTTGGGTTTTCAACGGCCCGACACGCGCGGAAAGCTCATCCAAAATATCCAACAGGCGCACCATATTTTCTTCCGCCTGCGCTAATTTGCGCTGTGCATCCTGGCGGCGGTAGCGATAGCGGCTGATGCCTGCCGCTTCCTCAAATATCTCGCGGCGCTCATTGCTCTTGGAGGAGATAATATCGGCAATCTTGCCTTGGGAGATGATGGAGTAGCCGTCTCTCCCGAGGCCGGTATCCATAAACAGCTCGTTGACATCGCGCAGCCTGACGGTAGCGCCGTCTATCATATATTCACTTTCGCCCGAGCGATAATAGCGGCGGGCGATGGTCAGCTCATCTTTATCAAAATCAAT
>ONWY01000073.1 GCA_900321665.1 uncultured Eubacteriales bacterium | reverse complement strand
CCGAGTGCACACAACCGCTGTTTTGGTCGAGGATAATGTTATATCCGTTCATTTTATATGCGTGAATCATTCTATTTCTCCGATAGAAAAACGGTGGCTGACAGCCACCGTAAATCCTTTTTGCTTCTTACTTTTTAAGCTGCTCGCATTTTTGGTTTGAAACAGAGCAAGAGGTCTTGCTGGCAGATTGGCAAGAGGTTTGGCACTCACCGCAGCCGCCCTTTTTTGTTGATTTGCAAAGGTTTCTGGAGCTTAAAGTCTTAATTCTCTTCATTTGAAACACCTCGTATCAATTTAATATAGCTATTATAAAAGATTACAGCGCTTTTGTCAATATCGTGTTTGGGAAGTTTTCGCCCTGCGCTACGAGCGTGACCCCTGCTGCCGTCAATTGGTGCAGGTAGGTTAAATCACTTTTTCGGATTGGCATACCGGGTAGTAAAATCGGGATATCCGGCGGGTAGGCATATACAAACTCGTTGCTGATTTTTCCCTCTGCTTCCCAAAATGCGGTGGGGCAGCCTTGTGCGGTATAGCTGATTTGCCGGGTGCCGGGTGCCGCGGGGGGTGGTGCAAAGGGCTCTTCCGGGGCAGCCGACAGAGTGCGGTCTGTTTCAAGCAGGGCTTTTTGCAAGCGCGCAAGCGCTGCTGCATCATCGCCGACCGTGCTCATCAACAGCACATGTCGGCTGCCGGCAAGCTCGCTTTCAATGCCGAAATCCTCTCGCAGTGCGGCGGCAAGCGCGGTGCCGCTGAGCGCGGTGCCCTGCGTGGAAATGACAAGCTTCGAGATATCATCAGTCTGCACAAGGCGCAGGTGTTGCAGTTCGATATGCCGCAAAGCCGCAACATCTTCATAAAACCGCTCAAAATCCGCGCGGTGATTTTGCAGATAATCGCAACAAACCGATGCTGAGTAAAGCAACACATAGCTCGGAGAGGAGGTTTCGAGCAAGTCAAGCATCAAGCGCACGCGCTCTATCAGGCGCTTGTCATACACATTGATCAGCGCCGTTTGAGTCAGCGCGGGCAAGGTCTTGTGCAGCGAGGAAATCACAATCGCGGCATCGGTCGGGTAGGCGGGAAAGTGTGCCATACCAAAGTGCGCGCCGTGCGCTGCGTCAATGATGAGCGGCAGAGTCGAGTGAATGTCACTGATAAAGCCCTCGTAGGTCGGCGAGGTAATCACCACCGCCTTTGCCTGCGGGCAGGCTTTCTCGAGCTGCTCCAAGCGCGCCTGCTTCACTGCGGTATAGCAGCCGAGAGCGCAGTCAAATTCCGGCTCTAAAAAAACAATTTTTAAGCGCTTTAAGTAGCAGGCATTGAACACACTTTTGTGGCAATTGCGCGCCACGATAACGGTATCGCCCTCTTCACAAAGCGCAAAAATCGCACACAAAAGCCCGAGTGTTGACCCGCCGACGGAGAGAAAGCTGTGCGCAGCGCCGTAGTGTTGTGCAAAGCGCTCCTCTAACTCCCGAATCAGCCCTGTCGGGTGGTGGAGATTATCGAAACCCTCGATTTCGGTAATGTCCACAGCGGCACCGGGAATGCCGAATTTTTCGTTGCGCTTGTGCCCCGGCATATGGAAGGGGTAAGTGCTTAATTTGTCAAGCTCGTGGTGCAGCATAATAACCTCTGTTTTTATCTGATATGCTTTAACTTATCCTCGCCGAGCATTTCAAGATAATCATCATAAGTGCAAAGGTGGTCATCGATATGGCCGTCTTCAAGGTTGATGATGCGGTTGGCAATCGTTTGGATAAATTGGTGGTCGTGGGAGGTGAAAATCACGGTCTCGGGATAGTTGATTAAGCCGTTATTGAGCGCAGTGATGCTCTCCAAGTCCAGGTGGTTGGTCGGCTCATCCAAAATGAGCACATTCGCGCCGCTGAGCATCAGCTTGCACAGCATGCACCTGACCTTTTCACCACCCGAGAGCACCTTGGCTTTTTTGTAGACCTCGTCGCCGTTAAAGAGCATTCTGCCGAGCCAGCCGCGAATATCGGTTTCCAAAAACAGATCGGTAAACTGCCTGAGCCAATCCACGAGATTCAGCTCGCACCCGTCAAAAAATTCGCTGTTGTCACTGGGCATATATGCTTGGGAGGTGGTGACACCCCACTTGAAGGTGCCGGCATCCGGCTCCATTTCGCCCATTAAAATTTTAAACAAGGTGGTTTTTGCCAATGCATCGGAGCCGACAAAGGCGACCTTGTCGTGCGGGTTGATGACAAAAGAAACATTGTCGAGCACCTTTCTCTCACCAATGGTTTTGGTTAAGCCCTCCACCATCAGCAAATCGTTGCCGACGGTTCTGTCGGGTGTGAAGCCGACAAAGGGGAAGCGCCTGGAGGAAACCGGCATATCAATCAATTCCAGCGCCTCTAACTGCTTTCTGCGGCTGGTTGCCTGCTTGGATTTGGAGGCATTTGCCGCAAAGCGGGAGATAAATTCCTTTAACTCCTGCGCCTTCTGCTCGTTTTTCTTGTTTTGCTCTCTTTGTTGGCGCTGGCGGATTTGGGTGTAATCATACCAGAAATCGTAATTACCGGTGTACAGATTGATTTCACCGAAGTCCACATCGGCAATGTGGGTGCACACGGTGTTCAGAAAATGCCTGTCGTGGGATACGACGATGACCGTGTTCGGGAAATCCATCAAAAAGCTCTCAAGCCAGCGAATGGCAGCCAAATCCAAGTGGTTGGTCGGCTCGTCAAGCAACAAAATATCGGGGTTGCCGAACAGCGCCTGTGCTAAGAGCACCTTGACCTTTTGCTCATTGGAAAGCTCTGCCATTTTCATAAAGTGAAATTCATCGGTAATGCCGAGCTTGTTGAGCAGGTACTCTGCATCGCTCTCGGCTTCCCAACCGCCCATTTCGGCAAACTCCGCTTCTAAGTTGGCGGCAATTTCGCCATCCTCCTCGGTGAAGTCCTCCTTGGCATATATTTCATCCTTTTGCTTCATAATCTCTATCATGCGCTCGTTGCCCATGATGACCGTTTGCACCACCTCAAATTCATCATACGCAAAGTGGTCCTGCTTCAAAACCGAAAGCCGCTCGCCCGGTGTGATAAAGACCTGACCGCCATCCGGCTCGATTTCGCCGCTGAGCACCTTTAAAAAGGTGGATTTGCCGGCGCCGTTGGCACCGATTAAACCGTAGCAGTTGCCGGGTGTGAAGGTGATGTTGACATGCTTAAACAGCTCCTGACCGCCAAACTGCACGGTGATATCATTTGTTGAAATCATACTGTTTCCCCTTTATACAAATTAAATTACTAATTATTTAGTATAACAATAAATGATAATTTCGTCAATGAGAATTGACAAGTTTTATTTTATCTTTTATAATATCCTTAATAACTGCGCCGGGTAATTGCGTGGGTGTGCTGCGGAGATTTCCCGCTGCACATCTATGAGGAAAGTCCGAGCTCCGCAGGGCAGGATAACGGCTAACGGCCGCCGGGGGTGACCCTCGGGAAAGTGCAACAGAGATATACCGCCGATTTTTATCGGTAAGGGTGGAAAGGCGAGGTAAGAGCTCACCGGCTTCTTTGGTAACAGGGAAGCCCTGTAAACCCTATCCGGAGCAATGTCGACCGAAGTGGTTTGCCCGACCCATACTTCAACGGACAGCTGGAGCTGTACAGTAATGTGCAGTCGAGATAGATAATTACCTGAAAAACAGAACTCGGCTTACAGGCGCAGTTATTATTGGGGTAGAATTTTATCCGATGTGCACATGCGCCTATTTGCTCTTTTTCACCACAGCGGCGCAAACGCTCCTTGGCATACACAAAGTATGCCTGCGTCGTGTTTACTTGCTGTGATAAAAAATAGCGGCATATGCGCTATGCGCCCACGAATAAAATACTACCCTTTGGAAAATAGAATTTTCGATTAACAAGAAGTGAAAAGGCGGTGCAAACGCTCCTTGCAATACACAAAGTATTCCTGCGTCGCGTTTGCTTGCTGCAGTAAAAAATAGCCGAATATCACCAATGCACCCACCGATAAAATGCGGGCTTCGGAAAAAGGTTTTTTAATAAAAGTGAATGCGGCGAGCAAAAGATAGCCTTATATCAACAGCTTGCGTGATAAAAAATGCTTTTTTGCGCGCAAACATTCAAATCGAGCAAATGCACGGAATAACGATAAAAAAACACCCTGCTTTCAAAAAGCGAGGTGCTTGCGGAGGTCAGCTTGAGCAGATTTAACGGAGAATATGAAGATATTTATTCCGGTAGGGAAGATACCGATGCGCGCCGTGCGCGCACGCCGGATACCTATGAAGACATCTCTTCCGGCAGGTCAGACAGACCTGTTTCACCGGAGAATTATACCAATTTCTATGCTCGCCCCACGCGCGATGTTTATACCAAGGAAAATCGCGGTACAAGGGCGGTCAAGCGCAGCGAAGGTTACGAAGATATCTATTCCTCAACCCCGCACGGCTCCGGGGAAAGCAACCGGCAGCGCCCGCCGCGCAGGGCAAGCTCTAAAAAGCGCGTGGCAAAGCGCATTTTAGCGGTTGTTTTGGCAGTGGTCGTGCTCTTGGTCGGCGTGGTCGGCTTCTTCGGCTACTCGCTGTTGGACAAGATAAATTATGTGCCCAGCGAGCACAGCAACCTATACCTTGATTCCTCTAAACTGATGAGCGACCGCAGAGTCAAAAATATCCTATTTATCGGCTGTGATGATGACAGCGGCGGCTCGCAGCGCTCGGACTCGGTGATGTTGGTGAGTATCGACAGGGTGCACCGCAAAATTAAGCTGACTTCGTTTATGCGCGATACCTGGGTGTATATTCCCGACCACGATTATGCAAAGCTCAATGCGGCGTTTGCCTTTGGCGGTGCGGGTCTGCTGATGGATACAATAGAGTATAATTTCGGCATTAAGATTGATAATTATGCATTAGTGGACTTCGAAATTTTCGCCTCAATTATTGATGAACTCGGCGGTGTTGAGGTAGAGGTGACACAAAAGGAAGCCGATTTTATCAATGACACCACCAGCCAAACCGTTTCCGCAGGGGTGACAAAACTCAACGGCGATGAAGCGCTCGTGTATTGCCGCATTCGCTACCTCGATTCCGATTTTATGCGCACCCAGCGCCAGCGCAAGGTGATGAGCGCGATTGTGGACAAGGTCAAGCATGCGGGTCCCGTTACCGATTACAAGCTCGCCGAGGTGATTTTGCCGCAGGTAAAAACCGATATCACCAAGGGTGAAATGCTCGGTATCGGGCTGGGCGCGCTCGGCTACCTGAGCTATGATGTGGAGCAGCTGCGCATCCCGGTCGATGACAGCTACACCAGCCGGTATTTCGGCGCACAAGAGGCGCTTTCGATTGATTTTGATAGGAATAAATCGGAGCTGAGAACATTTATTTACGGAGAATAAACCACATGATTTTGATACCCGACAAGCAATGCATTTGCTTGTCGGGTATTGTTGTTTTTGCACAATTTTTTTTAAAATTCTTTGTAGGAATGACCATTGTCATTTTTTTCTCGCGCATATATAATTATTTTATATAGTGTTTCAAAGGAGGCAAGGGTATGAAAACAATGAAAAAAGCACTATCACTTTGTTTAGCGATTGCCGTGCTGCTTTCAAGCATGGTATTTGTGCTGCCAAGCAGTGTGGCGGCAACCTATCCGCAGGAGCTTTCCAACGGCTCCGAGGCGGTCAGCTACACACAAAGTGATGCGTTATCCGGCAAATATCTTGTGGAAGTGGATGTGGTCAAATACAGCCCGAATATTTCCGTTGCACCCAAAGCGATTCTCTCCGAGGCGGGCGATATCACTTTGACCTTTAAGCCGAATAACGGCACTGCTCCCGAGCAGAGCGTGAGGTTTGAAGATGTGATTGCAGCCAATGTCTTTAATGCCGAGGGAGAGGGCAGCTTCACATATTATGCGGTGCTTGCCGGCTTCCCGCAGAAGGCGACCGTTTCCGTGAAAAAGACCAATGTAAGCGATAATGATTCCGGTATCTATGCCGGCATGAAAATTTGGAATGCGGAAATCGGCTCGTTTGAGAACATTTATGATTTTTCCAAAATTGAGCGCAGCAACGGTATCGGCACCAGCTCGCTGATGTTCTCCAATGTCAGCTCGCTTTTGCAGTATTACCCCTATGCAAAGCAGGGCAATGCGACCATGAAAAACCTCACTTTGCCCGCAGGTTTAAATGCTACCTCGGCAGACCAAACCTTCTCGGCAGTTGACCAGTGGGGCGTGACTATGGTGGCACCGAAATTTACCTACCAGCCGGTCACTGGTCTTACCTTCTCGCAAACGGCAAATGTGATGACCGTCAAGGGCACCGGCGATGCCAACAACCCTGCGGCAAACACCAGAACCGTCAGCTTGAGCGCCACTTATGACACGCTCAATTCCTCCGTTTCCAATAATTTTTCGTTAACCAAGAGCTTTACTGTCACCAACAGCTCTACTTTAACCTTTGCACCGACTTATGCAAACAGAGAAAAAGCGGGCTTGGGTGTTAGCTTTAAAACAAGCACTTCCAATTCGGTGGATAAATTCGAGCTCAATTCGTCATATAAAATGACCACCACAAACTATGTGGTCTTAAAGAATAATTCCTCCAGAAGCGCAAGGGTGACCCTTTCGAGCGCTTCCGCCGACAAATTCAGAATCAATCCCTCAACCGATACCATCGCGGCAGGGCAGAGCA
>ONWY01000253.1 GCA_900321665.1 uncultured Eubacteriales bacterium | reverse complement strand
TGTAGTCAAGGCGGCAATCCCGGCAGACGATGTGAAGGCTGACCTTGCCGCGGAAAAGGCAATGCAGCTTGTGAAGGATAACTGCAAGGCATAAGCCTTCGTTGCATAAATCAGGCAAAACAATCCAATAGTATTTCTTAGAATAAATTCAAGAGGTGATTACGATGGCTTTAGTACCATATGTAGTTGAACAAACCGGCAACGGCGAGCGTTCTTATGATATTTTTTCCCGCCTGCTCAATGATAGAATTATCGTTCTTTCCGATGAGGTAAACGATGCAACCGCTTCCCTTGTGATTGCACAGCTGCTGTATTTGGAGAGCCAGGACCCCGAGAAGGATATCAGCTTGTATATCAACAGCCCCGGCGGCTCCGTTTCGGCAGGGCTCGCGATTTATGACACCATGCAGTACATCAAGTGTGATGTTTCCACCATTTGCATGGGCATGGCGGCAAGCATGGGTGCCTTCCTGCTTGCGGCAGGGGCAAAGGGCAAGCGCTATGCGCTCCCGAATGCGGAGATTATGATTCACCAACCGCTTGGCGGCGCAAAGGGGCAGGCAACCGAGATTATTCTCGCTGCCGACCACATTAAGAAAACGCGCGAAAACTTAAATCGTATGCTTTCCGAAAACACAGGCAAGCCCTTGGAGCAGATTGAAAAGGATACGGAAAGAGATAACTTTATGTCTGCTACGGAGGCGATGGAATACGGCTTGGTAGACAAAGTAATTGCTAAGAGGTAAAAATGGCTGATACAATAGAAAGATGCTCCTTTTGCGGCAAAACCCACGCGCAGGTTGAGAAACTGATTGCGGGTGAAGGCGTTTTTATCTGCAACGAGTGCATCGAGCTTTGCAATCAAATCATTGAAGAGGATGCCTTTGATAAGCAGCAGCGGCGTGCAAAGGACAGCGGCGAAAGCCCGGTTCTGCCGAAGCCGCAGGAAATCAAAGCGCAGTTAGATGAGTATGTCATCGGGCAGGAAAAGGCGAAGATTGCTTTAAGCGTCGCGGTGTATAACCACTACAAAAGGGTGTATTTCAGCGGCGAGAGCAGCGATGTGGAGATTCAAAAGAGCAATGTGATGCTCTTGGGGCCGACCGGTGTCGGCAAAACCATGCTCGCGCAAACCTTAGCGAAGATTTTGAATGTTCCCTTTGCCATTTCCGATGCTACGACCTTAACCGAAGCCGGCTATGTGGGCGAGGATGTGGAAAACATTCTCTTAAGGCTCATTCAAGCGGCGGATTTCAATGTGGAAAAAGCGGAGCACGGCATCATTTATATCGATGAGATAGATAAAATTGCCAGAAAGAGTGAAAACCGCTCTATCACGCGCGATGTCAGCGGCGAGGGTGTGCAGCAGGCATTGTTGAAAATTTTAGAGGGTACCACCGCCAATGTTCCACCGACAGGCGGCAGAAAGCACCCGCAGCAGGAATTTATCCAGATTGATACCTCCAACATTCTCTTCATTTGCGGCGGCGCATTTGACGGCATTCAAAAGGTGGTCGAAAAGCGCAGCAGCGGCACGGCGATGGGCTTTGGTGCCGATGTCAAAGAGAAAAAAGAGATGGATAAAACCGAGGCATATGCCAAGGTGATTAATGCCGATTTGGTAAAATACGGGTTGATTCCCGAGCTGGTCGGCAGAATTCCTGTGATTACATCTTTAGAGCAGTTAGATGAGGAAAGCCTGGTCAGGATTTTAGAAGAGCCGAAAAACTCGCTCGTTAAGCAGTACAAGAAGCTCTTTAAGCTTGACCGCGTCGAGCTGGAGTTTGACCATGAGGCACTCATTGAGATTGCAAGAAAAACCTTGCAGGCGAATACCGGCGCGAGAGGCTTGCGCTCCATTATGGAGGAAGTGCTCATGCCGATTATGTATGATATGCCTTCGGATTATGAAATAGAAAAGGTGCGCATTACCAAAGAGTATGTTTTGGGAGAGGCACCGGCGCAGTTTGTCAGAAACACTGCAAGAGAGCCGGTCGTGCTCAAAAAGCCCGCGCCGAAAAAGAGAAGGCACAATGGAAGGTATGCTTAGGCGATGAGAGTGTAACTCTCGCCCGAGCAGGCGCAAAGCGTTTCAGGCGGTGGGTAAAGCATGCCCACCGCCTAATTTATCAATAAAGTGGTGATGATAGTGAACGATACAATGAAAATATTACCGATATTGCCCTTGAGAGGCTTGGTGCTGTACCCGAAAATGATTTTGCATTTCGATGTCAGCCGCGATATTTCCAAAGCCGCTTTGAGCAGGGCGATGAAAAACGGCAGAGAAATCTTTGTTGTCTGCCAAAAGGATATGAAGCTTAACAATCCCACTGTGGATGATTTATATACAGTCGGTGTGATTGCCTCGGTGAAGCAGGTGATGAAGCTGCCAAACTCCGAGCTCGAGCGCGTGGTGGTGGAGGGCGTGTGCCGCGGTATGCTCGGCTCCTTCGCCGTCGGCGGCAAGTGCATTACCGCGCAGGTAACACCGGTTGAGGAAATGCGCGTGAGCGGTTTTTCGCGCGATTATGAAGCGGCGGTGGTCAGGCAGGGTAAGGAAGCATTTGAGGAATATGCCGCGACCATACATAAAATTTCCTCTAATGTGGTGATGGATATTCTCGC
>ONWY01000109.1 GCA_900321665.1 uncultured Eubacteriales bacterium | reverse complement strand
TACACTCTGACTCCGTCATTTAAGGTTCGAATCCTTAAGCCGAGCGGTGCAAAGCGCCGCGAACGCCAAGGTTATTTGCGCAGCAAATGTTCCCATAGAAAACATTACTGTAGCATTTTAACAATTTTTGGTGCTATCGGGAGATCTGCATTCTGCTGAGGATTTCGGCAAAGAGTGATATCGCGGAGAGCTGATGCGCCTTTGAAAGAGGGCTTATGCTTCTCAGCGCCTGCCGAAGGGCATGCCACCCTGTACAGGTGAATAACTTTACATAAATAAAAAGGAAAGGGACTGTCTCGCGCGAGACAGTCCCTGCTATTTTAATCACCTTTGCCGTTGATAGTGTAGTAATTATTTAAGCTTTGCTTGTGCTGCGGCCCGCTGGGGGCGGAATCAAAGCGCGGGTAGATAGTAATCGGCGGGCGCCAGCCGCGGTTGCCCCAAATGGTGACACCGCCGCCCTCTTCAAAGCAGTTGATGCCGAAATCGGCATTCCACTCGCTACCGCCGATGCCTTTGCCCTCGTGCTTCAGTGCATCGTAGGTGTAGGTTTCCAAATTGCCTCTTTCCCACAAATCCCAAGCCGTGCCTTGAGATGTAAAGTCTTTTAGCTTTACAATGAAGGCATCCACATAAATGTGCTCGCCCGCTTCTTTCCACATGCCGTGGCTGCCGCAGGCAATGTAGGCGACCGGATGGGTGCCTTTTACGGTTTCAATTTCATCCCACGCAACATAATTGCACATAAAGTGCGCCGGGTAATCCATCACCACCGGGCGCAGTGTGATGTTACCGCCTGCTTTTTTTACTAATAAGCGCACGGTAACATGCTCCCAATCGCCGATGTGGTTGCCGAACTCCATGCCGGCAATCGTTTTGCCGAGGTTGTACGGCGCATAGTAAAAGTAGTTTAAATCCAGATACTTAAATTCTTTTTCGGTAGCGAAGCCGTAGACTTTCGCATGCTCCAAATCACCGTATAAGAAATCCTGCATATAATTAGAGGAGGTGACATCATCGCGGTAATAGATGTTACCGGTCGGGGAGAGCTCTTTTTGCATATTTTGCGCTGCAAACTCGATACTTGAAGCGTAGAATTTTTCATTTTCATCCCACCAAAAGCGCGGTGCAAAGGTGGTCAACAGCTCAAGCTTCGTTTCATCCGAAAGGGAAGCCACGGTGAGGCTCTCGCTTTTTACCTGCTCCACTTTCATAGAGCCGATATAGCCTTTGTATTTGCCGGAGTAGTAGACCTTGGTTTCTTTCCCGGCAAAGTTTGCTTTGCTGTAGACA
Organism: uncultured Eubacteriales bacterium; assembly: GCA_900321665.1. Classification (GTDB taxonomy): domain Bacteria; phylum Bacillota; class Clostridia; order Oscillospirales; family Acutalibacteraceae; genus RUG714. Next base: position 3,970 of record ONWY01000109.1, on the reverse strand, counting down.
GTCAATTTGTAGCCGCCGTCTACAAATACATTTGCCGCTTCGGTGTTTACGGTATTATATTCACCCGCTTCATATTCGGTATAATTGTTTTCATCCGTATACACGGCGCAAGCGGATGTGAGCGCGGAATAATCTTTATCAAACTGTGCTTTTGCCGTGGCGGTTTTGGCTGTGAGGGCAGTTTCTAACCCGACATAGGTTTCACCGATGGTCCACCCCGAGAAATAGTAGCCCTCTTTTGTGAGGGTGGGGAGTGTCAGTTTTTCTGCCTTGTCGTAGGTGATTGTTTCTTTTTTGGGCTTGCCGTCGGCACCGTTGTATTCGAGTGTCAGCACGCCTTTTTCACCGTCTGCCAGTGCACTCGCAGCGCCTGTGGGGTCATAGCGGTAGGTGCTGTTGATGATAAAAACGGTTGCGATGCCGATGAGCACTACCGCTAAAATGGAAAGTAAGACTATTTTTTTTGTTTTCTTTTTTACACGGTTTTTCTTTGCCATATGCATTTCCTCTTTTCGACAGTCTGAGCCCTTGAAGAATATCTCTTCAAGGGCTTTTTCATACAAAACAAATCAACCGTATAGCACCGGCGGCACATCCAGCACAATGTCACTGAGCGGGAAGGCGCAGCAGGGGTGAATGTAACCGAACTCTTTATCGGCAGCACGCCTGCCATCAACACTTGCGGGGATATATACCTCGCCCGAGAGTAATTGCGCATGGCACCAGCCGCATCTGCCGGAGCGGCAGTCACTCGGTGCATTGATACCCGCTTGCTCCATCGCGCGCAGGAGCGAGGTATCGGCTGCGCAGTCGATGGTCTGCTCCTTGCCGGCAATGCGCACGCGCAGCTTGTAGGCGGCGCCGATATCGCCGCTGTAATCGGCATTTTTCTCGGGGTGGAAATATTCGCCGAACAGCTCGTGGCGCACATATTTGCGCTTTAAGCCGAGGGTGGCAATCTCTTTATCCGCAAAATCATACATCGCCTGCGGACCGCATAAGAAAATGGAGTAGGGTGCATCGGCAGGGGCGTATTTTTGAATCAGCGCCGCATCAATCAAGCCGCTTTCGCAACCCTTTTTCTTCTCTTCACTGAGCACATGCACAATTTGAATGCGCTCGTTTTCTGCTGCCATTTGCGCAAATTCCTCGGCAAATACGGCATCCTTCATCGTGCGCGAGCCGTAGAGCAGGGTGAGGCTGCAATCCTCATCGCCCTCGCAAATCGCCTTTGCCAGCGAGCGGAAGGGGGTGATGCCGCTGCCGCCTGCAATGCCGACAATGTGCTTCGCATCGCGCAGAGGTTCATAAGTAAAGGTGCCAAGCGGTGCGGAGGCGATGATTTCATCGCCCGCTTTCAAGTTGTCAAGCAAATAGCCGGAAACAATACCGCCCTCCACGCGCTTGATGCTCAAGCGAATTTCTCCCGCGAGCGTATCGCGCGGCGAGGAAGCGATGGAATACGGTCTGCAATAGAGCTTGCCGCCAACATTGATTGCAATGACCAGGTATTGCCCGGCGCTGAACCAAGCGAGGTGCTTCGTGCCTTTTGCGGCATTCGGTTCGAAAATAAAGCTTTTAAAATCAGCACTGTGTGTGATAATCTCTTTAACCTTTAAAAACTGCGCGTGGGGGTGCAACTGTGCCGCCATATGATTGGCAGGGTAGGTGTCTAATTGCGCAACCGCCGTGGCAGGGGCATTTTTCACCGCACCGGCTCTGCCGAGCAGCATTTTTACAATCTCTGTATTTTTTAAATTTTCAATCGTTTTCATTACTTGCCCCTCCTTAATTCCTTGATTACCTTTTCGCCCGCCATCGCGCCTGTGATGTAGGCTGAGGGATAGCCGTCACCGCGAATGGAGTGACCGCCGCAGAAGGCGAGATTCGGAATTTTGTTTTCCACATCCTTGAGCACCGTGCGCGCAACAACATTGTCCCATTCCTCGCTGGCATAGCCGTAAATGCAGCCGTCGGGCGTGCCGAGGTAGCGCGCAAAGGTGACAGGGGTGGCAATCTCGATTTCCTCAATATGCTCTGCAATCCGAATGCCCATGGTCTTTTCGTAATCCTCTATATAGCGGCGGGCATATTCATTTTTGTAGCGCTTGTATTCCTCGGGGCGCAGATTTTCCGGAAAATCGCCGGGCATGACCGGCATGGTGAAAAAGAGCATGCTTGTGCCGGGCTCCGAGGCTTCGGGCAGCGCTTTATTTAAGCAGTTGACCACATACATGCCGAAATCCGCGCGCTCGTTAAATTGGCGGCGCGTGTTGGGTGAGGAGGAAATGAAGGTGGTGTAATCCTCAATGCCGATTTCCTCCATCGAGGCATCTAAGCCTAAGTAGACGGTGACAAAGCTCATGCCGAGCTTTCTGGCGTTGGCTAATTTGAGCGCCGACTTCGGGATGTGCTTTTGCTCCGACATATTCCAAACATTATTGGGAATGATGTTGGAGATAACCTTTTTGGCAAAGATGCGCTCGCCTGCGACCTCAACGCCGATGACCGCACCCTTTTCGCTGTAGAGGAAGCGAGTCACCTCGCTGTTATAGCGCACCTCTCCGCCGTATTTTTGAATAGAGTTTACCAGCGCAAGAGAGATTTCGTGGGAGCGCAGGTAGGGCATAGAGGGCGGTGTTTGGATAAATGCCATCAGCAGGCTCAGGTAGTGCAGGGCGTTCATATCATCGGTCGGCACGCCGAGGTAGCCCCAATAGGTGCCGAGGATGCTTTGTGCTTTTTCGGGAATGCCGTATTCCTGCATCACATCATCCATCGAGTGGGATGCGGCTTTCACAAAATCGCCGTATTCGCTCATCAGCTTCGCCGGGTTGAATTTCGGCGAGTTCATATATGCCTGCGCTTCATCAAGCGTGCGGTTTAAATCCAACAGCTTCTTGACACTCTCGCGGCAACCGGGCACGGCAGCCTCCATGTCATCCAAAAACTGCTCGTAACCGGGGCGAATGCGCACATCGTAGCCTCCCTCGCCCTTGACAATGGCACGAAACAGCCTGTCCTCGTAATAAAAGGGAATATCGACTCCCAGGCGCTTGAAAATGCTTTGCACATCGTCTGCCTGCGGGTCGGTAGAAGCATCGCACAGCTCGTGCAGCGCGGCTTCAAACTCGAACCTGCCGCGCACAAAGCTTGTAGCGCAACCGCCCGGCAGATTGTGCTTTTCGAGCACCAGGGTTTTGTAGCCCTCCTTCGCAGTGGAAGCCGCGGCAACCAAGCCGCCGTTTCCCGCGCCGACTACAACAACATCAAAAACTTCCATATCCTTGCCCTCCTTTATAAATAGATTCTAAAAAAATCATATCACGGCGGTGAAAAAAATAAAAGGCAAAAATTGGATGAATTTAAAAATATATTATTATGAAAAATCACCAAAGAACCTTTTTGACAGGCTCTTTGGTGAGAATTTTTTTATGAAACAGGTTTTTATTTTAATTTTGCTGTAAAGGTGATGACCTTGCCATCGGCACTTTCGGCTTTAATAGAGCCGCTGTGTGCCTCGCAGATGCTACGCGCGATGGAAAGCCCGATACCGAAGCCGCCGGTGCTCGAATTGCGGGCTTTATCGGCGCGGTAGAAGCGGTCAAAGAGCTTGCCGAGCTGCGCGGTATCGATATTTTCGCTTTCATTTTCACTGCGGATGATAACACCTTTTTTGTGCTTTTGCAGCGAGAAGCGCACGGCGGTGCCCTCGCTTGCATATTTGATTGCGTTTTCAAGCAAAATGCTTGTCAGCTGCCGCACGGCATATTCATCGCCCTTGTAGGTGATACCCTGCGCGATATCCGCTTCGAGCGGGTGCCCCAGGCTACCGGCAAAATCGGCAAAGGATTCCACCGTTTCGCCGACAGAGGCGCTGATATCAAATTCCTTCAGCTGCAGCGGGTTGTCCTCCTCATCCATGCGCGAGAGGGTGACAAGGGAGTTGACCAAATCCTTCAGCTTGTCG
>ONWY01000029.1 GCA_900321665.1 uncultured Eubacteriales bacterium | reverse complement strand
GTGATGTATATTCAATTAACTCTAACTCTCTTAATTCTTCTGCTAATAAGCCTTCTATGCCAAACAGGCATGGCGCACATAGTTTCATTCTTTCTCCTGTCAGCAAAAAATCAGGGGAGAGTAAGACCCTCCCCTTTTTTACACATATCGATTAAAGGATTTCAGCCATCAGTAAGCCGTATTTACCGTCTTTTCTCTTATAAATAACATTAACCTCTTCGGTCTCTGCATTGAAGAACATATAGAAATTGTGCCCGAGCAAATTCATTTCAAGAATGGCTTCTTCCACATATTGCGGCTTCATCTGCACTCTCTTTTCTCTGACAATGTCATAGGCGGTTTCTTCATAAATCTTTTCTTCATCCTCTGCGAAGAAGGAATCGATAGAAGGAGCGCCTTTAATCTTTCTCTCAAGGCGGGTTTTATTTTTTCTGATTTTTCTGATTAAGGAATCCACCGCTTTGTCAAGCGCTTCAATTCTGTCATCGCTGATTTCCTCTGCTCTTAAAAGCACAGAGCCGTTTTTAGCGGTGATTTCAACCTTTTGCTCATTGTTTTCGGAACTGACTGTCACTTCGGCGGTTGCGTTTTCGCCCAAGAGCTTATATACTTTAGCGAGCTTAAGCTCAGCTCTGTCAATAAAGGAATCCTTCAGTGTACATTTTCTTGTAATGAAATTGGTTTTCATAGTAACAACTCCTTACCTGCGTAATTGAAAAGACTTTCTTTTCAATTTTATTATACCATTATCATACACATAAATCAATATTTACTCATTTTTCATCGCTGAAAAATTATAAAAAAGAAAAAGCACTTGTCATCCGCAAGCGCTTTTTTAGATATACTAAGCTTCCATCAAGCCGACTTCCACTGCAAATTTGTAATAATACTGCACATTACCGACCACGGCATTGAGCACGGTACTCCTGGCAGCATCAAAATAATCCGGGTTGTCCTCGCTGCCGGTTACTTTATCGCCCAAGCAGTAGGAAGCGTAGGAATTGTTCCTGACAATTTGCCCGACCGAACACTGCAGCGCCTCTTGATAAATGCTTTCATCAAGTGAATTATCAGGCACTTGAATCCGCGTTCTTACAGTATCAATATATTTTTCATAGGCGCTGTGGTTGGAGCCGACCGCAGTTTTGTTGGTCGCATGGTGCGCTTCGCAGGCATCTGCCACAAAGTGGGAGCCGCGACTGAGGGTCGCTAAAGCCTCGCTAATGTCACCTTGCTTGTAATATGAAACCGCCTTATCGTAATACTCCTTTGCCTTCACCTTGGCAGTGGTGCCGCCGGCGTGGTAATTCTTTTCGGTATACGGGTTATAAAAGTGCGTATCAAAAATAAAGCCGATATCGTTTTTGTCCGGCCAATCGGCATTTTCTACCAAGATAGAAGTGTTGGCATCGGTATTATACAAGCTGTTGCCCTTGTCATTTGCCAAAACGCGCAAGGCAGTGGCACAAATATATTGATGGGTATGGTCTGCACCGCCCGCTTGAAACTCAACTTTATAATCCGCGCCTAAAACATAGTTTGCCTCTTCATATGCCCTTTGGTAGCGGTCAAAATCATTAATGGAGGTTAGGGCATAATCATCGCCTTGAATGATTTCAAAAATCAGGTCAGGCAAATATTTATCGCCTTCATATTCTTCGGCAAAGCCGGAAATGCAACCAATCCCAAGCAATAGAGATAAAGTGATTGCAAAACAAATGCATTTTGCGAAAAAGTGATCGTTTCTTTTCATTGCCTCACCCGCCTTTCTTTATATGGGTTAATTATATCATATTAAAAATTATTATTCAATACACTAATTGATAAGCGCTTCAAATGCCTCTCTGATATTTTCGACTGCCATGATTTCTATCTGCTTTTTCAGCTTAGGCGAGATATTTTTGAGGTTATTTTTCGGAATAATGCATCGCGAAAAGCCGAGCCTCGCCGCTTCCGCAACGCGCTGCTCGCAGCACATAACGCTCCTCACTTCACCCGCAAGCCCCACCTCGCCGAAAGCTATCACATCATCGGGAATGACCATATCCTTCAAAGAGCTGATAAGAGCCATCGCTACCGACAAATCGGCAGCCGGTTCATCGAGCTTCAAGCCGCCGACCACATTGACATAGGTATCCATATTGCCGAGAAAATAGCCCGCCTTCATCTCTAAAACCGCGATGAGCATATTCATGCGGTTGTAATCAAAACCGGTTGTCATTCTGCGCGGGTTCCCGAAATTGGTCGGTGCAGCTAAGCCCTGCACCTCGGCAAAAATCGGTCTTGTGCCTTCCATAATGCAGGCAATACAGGTGCCGGAAACGCCCTTTGGTCTGCCGGCAATCAACATCAAAGAGGGATTTTCTACCTCCTTTAAGCCGGCATCGCCCATTTCAAACACGCCGATTTCATTGGTCGAGCCAAAGCGATTTTTAGCTGCGCGCAAAATGCGGTACGCCAACTGCTTGTCCCCTTCAAAATAGAGCACGGCATCTACCATATGCTCCAAAATCTTGGGACCTGCCAAATCTCCGTCTTTATTCACATGACCGACGATAAATATCGGAATATTGTTGCGCTTTGCGCAACCCATCAGCACATTGGTGCACTCTCTGATTTGCGTGACACTGCCCGCTGTGGAGGACGCTGTCGCGGCGACCATGGTTTGGATGGAATCAATCATTACGATATCGGGCTTCATGGTGCTGATATATTCGCTAATGGCGATAATATCCTTTTCGGGCATAATGAACAGGTTTTCCGTGTACACATTCAAGCGGTTGGCGCGCAGCTTAATTTGGTGCGCACTTTCCTCACCGGAAACATATAACACTTTTAAATTTTTTCCTAAATATTCGCAAATTTGCAGTAATAAAGTGGATTTACCGATGCCGGGGTCACCGCCGAGCAAAATTAAACTGCCCTGCACAATCCCTCCGCCGAGAACGCGGTCAAGCTCTTTCATCCCGGTCAGGTAACGATGCTCGTCCGTTATCACAATTTGGTCAATGGGCAAAGCTTCTAACTGTGTGGCAATCTTTGCATCGGTATAAGTGGAGGAAGGGCTGATTTTGATTTCCTCCATCGTATTCCACTGCTTGCAAGAGGGGCACTGACCGAACCACTTTGGGCTGTCGTAGCCGCATTGCGAACAGACATACATTGTTTTTGCGTTTTTAGCCATGAGTTACTCCTATTCGATAATCATTAATACCCAAAAGCACGGCAAATGCAAATGCCGAGCGATATTTTTTATCCTTGAATTTTTCTAATTCGGCGGGATTAGACATAAAGCCGCACTCCAACAACAGCGCCGGGTGCGTGGCTTTGTGGATAATATAAACACTGCTGTCCATTTCCTTCAAGGCGCGCTTGTTCCCCTGTTGCACCGTGCTGATCAAGCGCTCTCTAATGGCGCCGGCAAGCACCTTGCTGTCAGGGTGATTGGGAGAATAAAACAGCTGCGAGCCCCAATACTGCGCCTGAGAAAATTGATTCATATGCAAGCTGATAAAAATGGAATTGCTTTCCGATTCGGCAATTTTTAAGCGATTGTGCAAATCGGAAGTGTTCTGCTCGCGTAAGGAAGCTGTATGGTCATCACATATAAAGCTGTCGGCGGTTCTGGTCATCACCACGCGGTAGCCGCTTTGCTCAAGCAGCTCTTGCAAAGAAAAGCCGAGCGCTAAATTAATATCTTTTTCAAGCGTGCCGTCAGCGCCGACAGCTCCGCCATCCGGCCCGCCGTGACCGCAATCAAGCACCACGGTAAATGCTTTGCTGCTGATAGAAGCGCTTTTACTCTCTCTTGGATGAACACTAAAGTAAATACCGCTTAAGAGCAAGAGAACAATTATCAGTAAAAGGAAAATCACCAACACAATAAAACGAAGCTTTTTCATACCATTTCCCCTTAAAAAGAGTTTATAAATTATATGAAAAAATAATAGTGATGATTACAGGTAATACAAAGTAAGATTTTATACTCTTTTTTCTTTCAGTTGAAAAAATGCAATTATAAAAATGGTTGAAAAAATCAATAAAAAGCCGATAAGCTCGATGAAGCTGAACTTAGTATGCAGCCAAACGGCTGAAAGCACTGTCGCCGCCACAGGCTCAATTGCCGCAAGCATTGAGGCATATACGGCGCCAAGCTTTTTGACACCGTACATATAAAAGCAAAAGCCTAATATACTGCCGCCGACAATGATGGCAAATAAAGCGATGATAGCTGTGCTGTCGAGCCGCACGCGGTATTGCCACGGGCGCATGATAATGCTTAAAAGAATACCGCCGAGTAACATACCCCACCCGAGAATAATGTTGGTGGAAAAGCTTTGCATCAGCCTTTTCGGTTGCAAATTGTAAACGCTGACACTCAATGCCGTGATGATACCAAACACAAGTGCCAAGGGGTTAATTCTTAATGCGCGGATATCACCCTCGCCGACAATTAAGAAAACACCGACTAATGCGAAAATCAGCGCAATGATTTCAAAAGCACGCGGCGCTTTTTTGCCGACAAGAGCACTGTAAATGATGATAAACACCGGCGAAAGATATTGCAAAATAGTGGCAACCGCCGCATCCGAGTGCTCAATGGTGAAAAAATAGCTGAATTGGCAAAGAGAAACACCGACAAGCGAAAAAACCGCTAAATCTAAGCAGTTTCTTTTGGAGCGAAATACCGCCAATGTCTGCTTTCTGTAGCGAAAAAAATCAAATATTAAGAGAAGTGCACCGGCAGTGGTTAAACGCAAAGGCACAAGGCTGCCGGAGGTAAAACCGTTATTTTCAAAAAGATATTGCCCGAACACCCCGGAAGCACCCCACAGGATGCCGCCCGCAAGCGTGATGAGAATTGCAATTAATTTTCTATGCTTCATACAAATAATTTTATCATATATTCCCCTACAGTTCAAATATAATTAAGCATAAAGGGGGTGAAATTTTGCTCAAGCTACTCATTAGCGTACTATCCGGCATTTATTTTTTTGCACTTAATGTCAGAGACAGCTATTTATTCCCCAAGCAGCTCTCTAAAGCCGAGGAGGAACAGCTCATCCGGCAGCTCGAAGCCGGTGATATGCAGGCAAGGAAAAAGCTCATTGAGCACAATTTGAGGTTGGTATCGCACATCACCAAAAAGTATTATTCAAAAACCGGAGAGCCGGAAGAGTTAATTTCCATCGGTACCATCGGATTGATTAAAGGTGTGGATTCTTACAAAAGTGATAAAAAAACCAAACTGAGCACTTACCTTGCCAAGTGTATTCAAAATGAAATCCTGATGCACTTCAGAGTCAATAAAAAAACGGCTCAAAATGTATATATGAATGAGCCGATTGAGATGGATAACGAAGGAAATCCGCTGACCTATATGGATATTATTGCCGAAGAAGATACCATTGCCGATGAAATCGATTTAAAAATGAAAAGTAAGCAATTGCACCGCTACATTGCCCAAATGAAGGATAAAAGAGAAAAAGAAATCATCATCAGGCGCTTTGGTTTAGATGGCGGCGAACCGCTGACACAAAAGCAAATTGCAAAGCGCTTAGGCATCTCTCGCAGCTATGTATCGCGTATTGAAAAGAAGGTTATCGAGGACTTGCAAAAGAAATTCAAGGTAAAACCGACCTCTAAGGAGTCAGAAAGCGAAGAATAGCCTGCCACTCGGTGCAGAGCTTTTCGAGTGAAAAGGCAGCATTGGCAGGGCTTGTGGAGGGCAGCTTCACCGCTTCCATCCCCGTCTTCGGAAAAGTGTAGGTATCATAATACCGAAATAAGCACATCCCATAAAGCAATATGGTGCGCGCGCAAAAAAGCGCTCTTTTCAGCGTGGCTTTGCGGAACGGAAGTGCCCAATACTGCCGCTAAGACCTTCCAAAAGCGGTTTTGCGGGTGGTCATAAAAGAACTGCCCTTCCCTGGATTTAACAGAAGGAAAAGAGCCTAATATTAATATTTCAGACTGTGCATCATAAATGGGATTGATGTTGTGAACAGGCATTTTTGCTCCTTTCATTCAGCATTTTTGATTCAATCAAGCCATATTTCTAAAATAAAAACGGGCTGCCTCAAGCATATGTTGAGCCGGCCCGTTTTTGGTGCGGGTAACAGGACTTGAACCTGCACGGTTGCCCACAAGATCCTAAATCTTGCGTGTCTGCCAATTCCACCATACCCGCATATGATGAGTAACCGCTAAACATTATACTATATTTCGCAAAAAAAGCAAGCGCTTTTTATCTCTCGGTTGCAAAATAATAGCGCGCACCGTCGGTGCCGATAATGATGCTGCCCCTTTCATCGGTTCTGTAGCAGCTTACCTTTTGCTTTTTCATGATTTGCAACACCTCGCTATGCGGGTGACCGTAGTCATTATCCAATCCGCAGGAAAAGATGCAGTAGCGCGGCGCTACAAAGCGCACAAACTTTGCACTGCTCGATTTGCTCGAGCCGTGGTGCCCGGCTTTGAGCACATCTGCCTGCAGAGGATACTGCGCTTTCATAAACTCATTTTCCACCGTTTTGCCGGCATCACCCATAAACAGGTACGATGCATTTTTATACTCTAATTTTGCCACTACGGAATACTCGTTTTTATCGCTCTGCTCGCTTTGTGTGATGTAGGTCGTAATGCGCATATCACCGAAGGTAAACACCTTTTCATTAACTGCATATTCGGTTTTCACCTTCATCGTTTTGAGGGTATTGAGTAGTGTTAATTCGGTTTGTGTTTTCTTAATATTCGGTGAAATTTGCGGCAAGACATATAGCGCCGGCTTGATTTTGCCCACCAAATCCGCAAAACCGCCGATGTGGTCGGCATCGGGATGGGTGGCAATCACCAAATCCAGAGAATCAACCTCCATCATATCCAAATAAGAAAACACATTTTCTTCATACGCTTTCTTGGCGCAATCTATTAAAATATGGTACTCGCCGCAGCAAATGAGCGTGCTGTCGCCTTGGTCAACATCAATATAGTGCACACTCAGCGGCTGCGTGGCAGCCTCGCTGCTTTGGAGCGAGGAAACGGCAGCGGTTTTGGTGTCGGTTTGATTGATGGCACTTTTCCACAAGTTTTTCTGCCCGAAGGTGAAAATCGCGGAAATGACCAAAACCGCAATGGTAATTACAATACCGAGAATGCCCTTTTTACTGCCATGTTTTTTACTCATAATGACTCCTCGGAATCGTCTGCATTATCATCCGCAAATGAGATTTGGTCGCTCGGCTTCATCGCATTGCGCTCAAGCCACTCTTCTTTTGTGATTAAAATTTTGCGCGGCTTTGCGCCCTCGGAGGGACCGATAATGCCCATTTTCTCGATTTCATCAATAATGCGGGCGCCTCTTGCGTAGCCGACAGAAAGCTTTCTTTGAATAAAGCTTGTGGAAGCAGCCTGGTATTCCAAGATAACTTCGATTGCCTTTTCAATCATCGGGTCGCTTTCATTTTCGCCCTGCGGCTCCATATCGGCACCCTTCTTGCCCTTTTCCTTGGTGGCAAGCTCGGCAAATTGCTTTTCTATCTCTTCGTTGTATTCGGCTCTGCCCTGCTTTTTGATAAAATCGGTCACCTTCTCGATTTCCTCATCGCTGACAAAGCAGCCTTGAATACGCATCGGTTTATTGGCACCTACGGGGTTGAAAAGCATATCGCCGTTACCGAGTAATTTTTCGGCGCCGTTTTGGTCTAAAATAATGCGGCTGTCAAGACCGTTGGAAACGCTTAACGCGATACGGCTCGGGATATTGGCTTTAATCAAACCGGTGATAACATCGGCACGCGGGCTTTGTGTTGCAATCACCAAGTGCATGCCGGCGGCTCTCGCCATCTGTGCCAAGCGGCAGATGCTGTCCTCTACCTCGCCGGGAGAAACCATCATCAAATCCGCAAGCTCATCGATAATAATAACATACTGTGTCATCGGCAGCATTTCGGGGTCGTTTTTCGCAATCTTGTTATAGGATTTGATATCTCTGACCTTATATTGCTCTAAGAGCGCATAGCGATTCATCATTTCCTTTACCGCCCATGCGAGAGCCCCCGCCGCTTTGTGCGGATTTTTTACCACCGGAGTAGGCATATGCGGAATACCGTTGTAAACACTCAATTCCACACCCTTTGGGTCAATCATCACAAATTGGACTTCGCTCGGCGCTGCGTTGTAAAGAATACTCATTATCATCGAGTTTAAGCAAACCGATTTACCGGAGCCGGTGGTGCCTGCAATCAACAAGTGCGGCATTTTGGAAAGGTCGGCAAACTGCGGCTCGCCCGCAATGTTTTCACCGAGGGCTACGTGTCGCTTTCAAGGAGCGAACGCAAGCCGACCATATTCTTGTGCTCATTGGGCACTTCAATGCCGATGGCAGCTTTATTGGGAATCGGTGCAATACGAATGCTGCTTGTGGCAAGGCTAAGCGCGATATCTGCGGAAAGGTTGGTGATTTTATTGATTCTTACCCCCACCGCAGGCTTAATATCATAGCGCGTGACGGTAGGGCCATGGGTAATGCCGACAATCTCGGCATCCACACCGAAATTCTCAAGCGTATCCATCAGCACATCGGCTTTTTCCTGCATTTCGCGCGCTGCGCTGTTGCTCTTGCCTTTTTTTACCGCGGCAAGGAGGTTCGTAGGCGGCAATCTGTAGCCGATGTTTTCCTGCGCGGCAGCGCTTGCCGCTTCCTTTGCTTTGTCAAGCTCATCGATTGCCTGCTCTTTTTTATAGATATTTTCTTTACTTTCTAATTCGTTTTGGCGGTTGCGCTTGGTTTCGGCATCAATAATCGCCTGCATTTTGGAGTCAAACTCTTCAGGCGAGACAGCTTCTTCCTCTGTGCTCTCAACAGCTTCATCCACCGGGATATCGACATCGGGCGCCTTTTTCCTGCGCTTGCCTACCCTCTTCGGCTTTTCAGCCTGCTCCCCAGTCAGCACATCCGGCTGCGGGTCAAAAATTTCCAAATCCGGCTGCTTGCGCGAGCGGTAAATTTTATTTTCATCATACGCAAGCTCATCAAGTTCCTGCTGCTCGGCAGCTTCTCTCTCGCGCCTTTCGGCTTTGCGCTGCTTCATATCCTCGATATCGGTCTTTGCCTTTTGATGCACCTTTTGCGCGGAGTTTGTCAACTTTGAAACCGTCGTACCGGTAATAATCATTAAATCGGTCAATGTGGCGGTGATGGCAATGATTTTAGCTCCTGTACTTCCTAACAAAGCGCCAAGCGGAAACCCGAGCAAGGTACCGAGCAAGCCGCCGCCAAAGGCATCGTATTCAAAATACGCATCCTTCACATTGTCGCCGAAAGCGGAAAAACCGCTGCCGTCGTAGCTTCTGAACAAGAAAATAGTCGCCGAAAGGAACAACAGCAAGGCTGCCACCTCAATGCACTTGGCTTTGATGGATTTGCTGAATTTATCCATCGATATGATAATCGCAAGGTAAATGAGCAAAAATGGAATGATAAAGGCACAAAAGCCGGAGAAACCCAAGACAAAATTGTGAATATGCAGCCAACCCGATTCGCCCGGTATAGCGGCAATTAACAGGGTGAGAATGCCGAGCACCAATAAAATAATGGAGGCAATATCGCGCTGCTTCTTTTGCTTGAATGCATCCTGCTCGAGCGCCTTCGTTTTTGCGCCGGCTTTTGCAGGCTTTTTTGCAGTATATTTGTTTGTGTTACTTTTTTTCTGAGCCATAATCCACCTTAAAATAAAAATATATTTTTATTATAACACGCGCGCTAAAAAAACGCAATATATTGAAAAATTTATTACCGCCACACTAAATATGACAGAGATTTGACAAAATCATCAAATATAATTATAATATGAGTATGAATTTAATTTCAGATGGCAGAATATTAGATGTAGTATCCTTTTCCTCAGGTGTTTTATTTGTGGAAATGGTCAGCTTGGAATCCGGCGAAGCAAGGCTTGCTTATCGCTGTTTTGATTTTACCAAAAATTCCTTTTTGCCGGTAACAATGGGTGTGTACCTGCTCAATAAATTCGGTCCTTCCTATGAACCGATATCCGATAAACTCAATAACAGCGTGCTGTGCGATGCCGCTGTATTGCCGGACAAGCGCGTGATTGTCTTAACGCCCGATGGCAACTGTGCCATTTTCAGCAAAGAGGGCGCGCTGTCATGGAGCGGGCAATTTTCCTACCACGATAACTATGTGCGCTCCCCCTTTACCAACGGCAATTATTTTTGGTGCACCGTGCCCGATGAAAATGCCATTGTGCAATACGATGCTTCGAGCTTAAAAACACACATCCGCATCGGCAACATTGACTCCGGAGCCTTCACTTCACCGGTTACCCTGTCGGTTTATGACGATGTCGTGTATGTCTGCAACTCCAGCATCGGCAAAATCAAAACCGTATCACTGCCGATGTATGAGGTCGGTGAATACAAAAGCTTTGATGAACCGGTGTATAAATACTTAAAGGTTGGCGAGACAGAGGTTGTCTGGCTCAAATCGGGGCTATATATGCTCTAATCCCTATTCATTAAAACAAAACCACTCGGAAGCCGAGTGGTTTTTTGTTTTAAAATATCAAATAATAGTGCCGCCGCCGACAACAATATCGCCATCATACATCACAAGCGCCTGCCCTTTGGCTGCAGGCGTGGAAACCGGCTCATCAAATATCACTTTAATCTTATTCTCAGCCATAGCATAGACCGTTGCAGGCTGCTCCTTTTGGTTATAGCGAAGCCTTGCTTTAATGCGCAGCGGCTCGCCGGGTGCTTCGGTGGATATCCAATTCACATTTTCGGCGTAAACCTCCTTGCAAACCAAATCCTCCTTGTAGCAGAGCACTACCCTGTTTTGCGGCACATCCTTTTTGCACACATACATCGGGCGCGGTAGCGCAAGCCCTAAGCCCTTGCGCTGCCCGACTGTGTAGCGAATGATGCCCTTGTGCTCACCGAGTACCTCCCCCTGCAGGTTTACAAAATCACCGCATGGGTAGCTTTTACCTGTATAGCGCTCAATAAATGAAACATAATCGCCATCGGGCACAAAGCAAATATCCTGGCTTTCGTGCTTATCGGCATTGAGAAAGCCTTGCTCTGCCGCCAAGGCGCGCGCCTCGGTTTTCTCAATATCGCCTAAGGGAAATAAAATATGCGCTAATTGCTCTTGCGAAAGATTATACAGCACATAGGATTGGTCTTTGCTCAAATCCTTGGCTTTTTTGAGCAGGTACCTGCCGCTGCGGGCATCTCGCTCAATGCGCGCATAATGCCCCGTGACCACAAAATCAAAGCCGAGCTCGTACATTTTTGAAAAGAGCTTATCAAACTTTAAATACTTATTACATTCAATACAAGGGTTTGGTGTGTAGCCGCATTCGTAGCTTGTAATAAACGGCTCGATGACCTTTTTTTTAAAATCATCGGTAAAATTAAACACATAAAACGGCATATTTAAGCGCGATGCCACACTGCGCGCATCGGCTGCATCATCTGCCGCACAACAGCTTTTTTCGCTGTAGGAATCCATGTCTGCCGCGTAGAGCTTCATCGTGGCACCGATACACTCATACCCTTTTTGTTTCATCAAAAGAGCGGCGACCGAGGAATCCACACCGCCGCTCATTGCAATGATTGCTTTTTTCATAATCCTATCTTTGCATAAAAATCCTTAATTTTATCATAATCCTTGTGATGGTAGGAACCGACCGTTTTGAGCCTTTGGCGAATGGTGCCCTTGTAATCCACGGCACGCTTAATCCAATAATAAGGTACCTTATATTTCTTATCCTTCACATCGGGGTAGCGAATGGCAAGGCGCTCTGCAGAGGGAAACACCGCCGAAATGTATTTGTTTCTTTTGCCGAAATTGGTTCTGTTAAAATCAAATATCACTCCGGAGCCATAGGCGCCGTAATCGAGCACATAATCCTCATAAGTAATGGTGGTTTCATCTGCCTGCGCACCGCCAAACCAATACTCGGCAAGCTTAACGGACGCATCGTGAAACTTGGTGAGCTTGAACTTTTTGAGTTTCAAAGAAACATACTCTTCATCCAACTCCAGGATATCGCGAATCACGGCAATATCCATAAAAAATTTAATACCCGCGCCCGAGTCATAAAAATGCTGCGCTAAATGACAGAAATGGAACAGATAATAGTCCTCATTGGACATGGTGTATTCCAAACCGTCAACCGTGATGCCGTGAATAAACGGGTTATACTTGAAAACCTTGCCAATCTTTGTTAAAGGAGAAAGAAGTTGCTTATGCATTTCCACCTCTATATAGGGCTGCTTTTGGTAAAAATCGGCGCTGATGCCGGAAAACTTCAAATTATACCCGTTATCAAAAAACAGCTCGCGCACGCGGTCGGTATAGCCGGTTTGGTAGAAAATATCAATATCGGCAGCCGAGCGCATAATTTCCGCCGGGTACATTTTGCGGGTAATGATGCCTTTAAGGAGCATATAGGGAATATTCCCATCGCGAAACTGCTTCAACAGCCTTTCAAGCTCCTCGTTTTCGCATGCCTGCTTTTCTAATGCTGTTGTATATGCCTGCTCGAATTTTTCGCGCTGCTCGGGCGGTAAGAGCGCGGTGTCCTTCAAAGCTAAATAGACATTGGTTTCCACGCCGTTTTGCCGCGCAAAGCGGTACAGCTTTTGCCAATCGATTTCCTGCTCCGGTTCAGGAGCTCTTTGCTGCTTAAGGCAACAATTCAGACATTGTATTAAATATTTTTTATAATACTCAACCATGGCTTTGCTCCTTTGTTTTGATAAATTTATTATAACATAAGAGTGTATGAAAGTAAATTGTATAATATGTGATTTAATGCACAAAATACATAAAAAACAGGAGGTAAAATGATGAATCAATACAAAGGAACACAAACAGAGCAAAATCTCACCGAAGCATATGCCATCGAAAGCAAGGCGCGCAACAAGTACACCTTCTTTGCTACTACGGCACAGCGAGAAGGCTATGAACAAATCGCGGATTTATTCTTAAAAACCGCCGATAACGAGCGCGAGCACGCGGAGATGTGGTTCAGCGAATTGGGCGGCATCGCAGATACTGTTCAAAACCTGCAATCCGCGGCGCAGGATGAGAAGAAGGAATGGAGCGAAATGTACGAGCAATTTGCCGCTCAAGCAGAAAAAGACGGCTTTCACGAGCTTGCCGAAAAATTTAAGGCTGTGGCACAAATTGAGAAAACCCACGAGCAGCGCTTCCAAAAGCTGATACAAAACATTCAAAACAGCGAAGTATTTAAAAAGGAATGCGAGCACACTTGGGAATGCCGCGCTTGCGGACACCGCCTGACAGGACAGGATGCTCCGCTCACATGCCCGGTATGCTCCCATCCGCAATCCTTTTACCAATTGGTTTGCGAGAATTATTAGCCCTGCGAGAGTTAAAACCTACGCGCCACCCGCTCGCTTTGGAATTAATTTAAAAAAGGCTATAGACTTTTTGCGCTTTTATGGTAAAATGAAATAGTTAGATTACTATTTGGAGGAATTACCATGTCGCAATGGGATAAAGATTATCTTGCACTTTGCCAAAAGATTTTAGATACCGGCATCGAGGTAGAAAATCGCACCGGGATGAATACCATTAAAGTCCCCTCGCATCACTTTCATTTTGATTTATCGAAGGAATTTCCGATTTTAACCACAAAGCAGCTGTTTATCAGGCAGGCTGTGCTGGAAATGCTGTGGATTTACCAAGCGCAGTCCAACGATGTGCGCTGGTTACAAGAGAGAAATGTGCATATTTGGGATGAGTGGGAAATTGATGAAAACGGTATTTGGTCTGCCACACAAATGCTGCCGGATGCAAGCGGCAAGCTTGTAAAGCAGGAAATTCACAAGCAGTTTCCAAAGGAATTTGCCCATACTATCGGTACGGCTTACGGCTATATTGTCAACAAATTTCAAATGACGCAAGAATTGATAGATAAAATCAAAAATCACCCTGAGGACAGGAGAATGGTGATGACCTTGTGGCAAAACGATTATTTAGCCACCGCGGTGCTCCCCTCTTGCGTTTGGTCAAGCGAGTGGGATGTAACCGGCGGAAAACTCAATTGTTGGGTGCACCAGCGCTCTTGCGATGTGCCGCTCGGCTTACCATTTAATGTCACCCAATATGCGACATTGCTTTGCATGCTCGCAAAGGTCTGCGGCTTGCAACCGGGCACGATTGATTGGAGCATTAAAGATGCACACATCTATCTCAACCAAGTGGAAGGCATTCGCGAGCAGTTAAAACGCTTTGAAGAGCAAGGTGATTTGCCGGCGCCCGAGCTTTGGCTAAACCCGGATGTAAACGATTTCTTTGCTTTTGACAATTCAAAGGACTGCAAGGATATTCAGCTCAAAAATTACCGCCATATGGGAAAAATCGCTTTTCCGATTGCGCAATAGGAGTCAATCATGAACATAGCAATGATAGCCGCTGTCGGCAAAAACGGCGAGCTCGGTAAAAATAACAAGCTCATCTGGCACTTTAAAGAGGATATGGCTTTCTTTAGAGAAACCACCATCGGTTGCACAGTCATCATGGGCAGACAAACCTTTGAATCACTGCCGAAGGCACTACCGGGCAGAAAAAACATTGTTATCAGCAGCAATCCCGCATACGCGGCACCGGGTGCGGTAGTCGCCCGCAGTCCCGAGCAGGCACTTATGCTTGCCGAGGGCGAACCGGTATTCATTATCGGCGGCGCTTCGGTTTACAAAGCATTTTTACCGAAGGCAGATACCATTTATTTGACCGAAATAGCTGCCGAGAGTGCTGATGCCGATACTTTTTTCCCTGCCTTTGATAAAACGAAGTATCAAGAGCAGGTGCTCAATCGCCTCACGGCAGATGGAACAGAGCTTATATTTAAATGTTATACAAAGAAATAAGGAATCTAAAAAAGAAGGATGTTGATTCGACATCCTTCTTTTTCTATCTCAATTTAAAATGATTCATTATCGTTTCTATCTCTCATGCGCTGTTGCATGGCACGCCTGCGCCTTTTTTCGGCAAGTCTCTTTTTTGCCTTTTTGCGGCGTACCGCTTGCACAATCAAAAACACGACCGCAAGCACTACCAATATAATCAGTGTGAACCATATCGGATGATTGGTGATAAATGCTTTGTTTAAGCGATGAATTTTTGAAAGCACCGAGAGCTTTACATCACTTGCCGCAACAAGCTCTGTGGTAGCAAGCTTTTGCCCGTTATAGATAATATCCACCTTACACACAACATCGCCTTGCTTGACAGGTGCATACAAGGTATCCGGCTCGTCGGCAGGCACAATGGTGACATCCGCCTCATTAAAGTTTTGCGGAACGGAAAACTGCACATCCTCCTTTGGCACAAGGGCGACACTGTCGGCATCCTTTGCATCGGTCACCGCAATGGTTTTCACCTCCTGCGAAGAGGAGGCAATGGTTGCGGTTTTGAAGGCAAAGCCCCACTCAAGAAGGGATTTTGCATCCAAAAAAGAGCCTTTGCACTCGTTACCATCAATATACTTAAGCGGAGAATCCATCACTACCGCTAAATATTTCATATTATCCTTCTCGCCCATGGTGATAACACAATAGCCCGCTTGCTGCGTGGAGCCTGTTTTAATACCCTTTGCATAGGCATAATAATAGAGAGGCTGCTCGCTATCAAGCATGAAATTTGTGTGCTTAAATGTTGTTTCTCCGAAGGTATACTGTGTCGGCGTGCACAACTTTAGAAAAGTATCATTATTAATAGCGGCAAGCGCCATCAGCGCCATATCCGCCGCAGTGGTATAGTGATTATCATCATGCAAACCATCGGGATTGGTGAAATGGGTGTTTTGGCAACCGACAGAGGCTGCCCATTCATTCATCATCTCGGCAAAGTGCTGCTCTGTTTTACCGACCGATTCCGCCAAAACCTGGCAAGCATCACAAGCGGAATATACCATTGTTAAATATAACAACTGTTCGTAGCTGACGGATTGCCCTGCTTTTAACCCCGCCGCTTGAGCATCTCTGCCGGCAATGGCATCTATCGCCGATTGGGAAACGCTTACCTGCTCTTGCAGGTTTTGCACATTCTCGAGAGTAACCATAGTCGTGGCAATCTTGGTTAACGAAGCGGGATATTTGACTTTATCTTTATTTTTTTGTGCGATAAGTGTGTGCGCATCATCCAAAGCGATTAACATATAGGCGCCGGCATCAATCGGCACATCCGGTTCAAAAAGCCCTTCTTGCGCCGGTGCTGCTACGGCAAACGGTGCAAAGACCGAAGCGAGCAAAACCATACTTAAAAGTAGCGCGATAAATTTGATTGATTTTGTTTTCATTGTATACCTCACTAATCGATACTATACTCTATTTTAATATAGGAAGCTTAATTAATCAAGAAAAATCAATTCCGAAGAGTATCGGTACTTGCTGAAAATGCACGCGGTTGCTTTTTTCTCGAGAATGGGCAGATGAAATGAAATCTTCTGCGGTGCGAAATATAAAGTATCATCAAACTTGCATGTTCTTCTTGGTTGTGTTGATAGAAGCAATTAACAGTCTGCGAATGGTGCCGCTTTTTTCTGTCAAATCTTTTGCCTTTGCTTCGTTAAGAATTTTTGAGCGTGTGAATAGTTCTAACCAATACTCGGTTTCATAGCATTCTTTCAATGCAATTTGCATTTTTGAAATAAAGTCAGGTTTACCATGCGCATAGTTTGCTTCTCGAATGTTAGCGCCAATGCTTGTGGCAGAGCGTTCAATTTGATTGACAAGTGAATAATGCCCTTTTATGCCGTCCGTCATTTCTAATACTTCAACCGCAAAATCCATTGATAAATCAACAAGTTTATTCTCTTTCATTTTAGACCATCCAAATTCAATATTTGTATCCATTATAGCATATATTCCTTAACGTTACAAAGTAACATATTAATGAAATAACTGCCGGGGCAGTTATGAAATACCGCCTTTGGCGGCATGAAATATTGTGGCTTCACCACAATATGAAATAAAATTTGCCCATATTTGCGCAGCAAATATTTCATATTGCGAAAGCAATATTTCATAGCGGAGCTATTTCACTTGCCCGCAGGGCAAATTTCATTGAAAGAACGCCATCTGTGATTGTATCACAAATGGCGTTCTTTCTTGGTGCAGGAGATGGGACTTGAACCCACACAGTATTGCTACCACTAGAACCTGAATCTAGCGCGTCTGCCATTCCGCCACTCCTGCAATTCAATTGACCTCTGATTTTTACACGGCGAGGCACCGAGGCGGAGCTTACTTTTCAATTAAAAAATCTACTTTCGGCTTAATCCGCAAGGGTGAGAATTGCAAACCCGCAATTCTCTAAGAAAGCGAGGCACACCTTTTGATGTGCCTCACACTGGTGCGAGAGACGGGACTTGAACCCGTACGAGTCACCCCACACGCCCCTCAAACGTGCGCGTCTGCCGATTCCGCCACTCTCGCACAACGCAGATATTTTAGCATACCGACACTAAAAAGTCAACCTATTTTTAGAATTATTTAAACTTTTTCTTTTTCCAAACACGATTGTAAAAAGCAATTGCCGCCCAAAGCAACGCAAATGCCAATATCACAAACGCAATTGACCACGCGGAGCCGGTGCTGTCTGCCCTCACCTCGGTCCACAAATCCTTTTGCAGCTCATCAATATCCTCAGGCAGATTTGTAAACACTTGGGCATTTTTCAGCTTCTCCGCGCTCGGGTATGCAATGGGGCTGTATTTCATCTCATCATCAAGCAGTTTGTATGCTTCCTTATTCACCGTGGTATACCCTAAGTAAGAGGAAATCTGCTCGCCGATGTCCGGTTCTAAAAGAAAGT